>CAXTGN010000131.1:1590-3087 GCA_964243455.1 uncultured Acidobacteriaceae bacterium | reverse complement strand
CAACTACCCGAAGAACCCCGCGGCCCTGTTCCTGGATGGCAAGGTGCTTGCGGGTCTGGGCAAGATGGATGACGCCAAGGCCGATTTCTCGCAGTGTGTCAGCTGTGTGAGCCCGAAAGATCCGTCGAAGTTGCGGGCGGAGCACTTTGCGGAGAACCCTGAGTTGTCGCTGCACAAGATGGCGCCGGCATTTGAAGTCACGGCCATGGATGGGTCGAAGTTCAATCTGGACGCAATGGGCGGACGTGTGGTGCTGATCGATTTCTGGGCGACGTGGTGCGGACCGTGTAACCGGGAGTTGCCGCACATGAAACGGATTGCCCAGGAGTTTGCAGGGCAGCCGCTGGTGATCATCAGCGTGAGCTGGGACGCGGATGAGACCAAGTGGAAGGATTTCGTCGCGAAGAACGAGATGAG
Organism: uncultured Acidobacteriaceae bacterium; assembly: GCA_964243455.1. Classification (GTDB taxonomy): domain Bacteria; phylum Acidobacteriota; class Terriglobia; order Terriglobales; family Acidobacteriaceae; genus Granulicella. Next base: position 2,670 of record CAXTGN010000131.1, on the reverse strand, counting down.
CTGGATGCAGTATCGCGATGCTGACCACAAACTGTCCGACATGTTCGGCATAAGCGCCATTCCGCACTACTTCACCATCGACTCTGATGGCGTGCTGACGGCGGAGATGCTGGGGGAAGGCGCGGATGTGGAAGGCAAGCTGAAAAAGCTGATTGCCAAGGCTCGGGAAGCGCAAAAGGAGACCGTGGCAATTGCGGAGGTACCGAAGCTCGAAGGGGCTCGGTGATGGGAGTCAGCCCCGTCGCCGTGCTTGCAGCGCTGAACATCGCCGGCTAAGGCTACCGGTGTACTGCTGGAAGGCTCACATTTCCCCTTGTTCATAAGCATTCACTTATGTAGTCTGGGTACGATGACCTCCACGGACGTTGTGTTCAAGGCGATCGCGCATCCAGCACGAAGAAGAATTCTTGCGCTGCTTTCGGAGTCGGACCGCTCCGTGAAGGAGCTGACGGCTGCCTTCGCGATGACACAACCGGCAGTCTCGCAGCATCTCCGTGAGCTAAGGGAGGCTGACCTCGTGACCTCAAACAAGGTGGGTCTCGAGCAGATGTACCGGCTGACCGCCCTGCCTTTGCGTGTGGTCTACGACTGGTCCAGTACATACAAACGGTTCTTTGATCCATCCGGGCATGCATGGGCGTTTGTCGCCCAGGGAGAAGACCCCACGAAAACCGCCACTCCAAGGATTGGCAAGCATGGCCGTTAAGGGATCCGTACCCATGGTGGGAGCGATTGTGCCGCACCTCGTTGTCCGGGATACGAGCGAGGCATTGTCCTTCTACGAGCGAGCTTTCGGAGCGACGGTGCTGTACCGCTCCCCTTCTCCCAGCGGCGGAGGGGAACATCTTCACCTGAAGGTTTGGGACTCGCTGATCCAGGTGTCCTCGGAAGAACCTGACTTTCAGCGGAACCGCGTCGAAGGTGCGCTGCTCGCCTCTCCCGAATCGCTTGGCGGGTCTAGCTGCGTGTTTCAGGTAGCCGTTCCCGATGTGGATGCGGCGTACAAGCGGGCCGTCGAGGAGGGAGGCAGTCCCGCCATGCCGCCCACCGACATGTTCTGGGGCGATCGCTACGGCTGGC
>CAXTGN010000131.1:0-1580 GCA_964243455.1 uncultured Acidobacteriaceae bacterium | reverse complement strand
TGGCTACGGGATCCTTTCGGGCACGTGTGGGCGCTCAATGAAGTGCGGGAAGTTCTCACCCCGGAAGAGGTGCAAGGGCGCCTGCGGGGTTTTGCACAGACATGAAAGGGAGAGCCTGATGAGAGTGCTTTGCTTCGCACTGTGTATGTTGTCGTACCTTCCGATCGGGGCGCAGACGTCGCCACCGACCGCACCCGATCCGTTCAAGTCAATTGCGTTCCTGGAAGGCACATGGGATGCGAATGTGCAGAACAACGCGGCAGTGAAACTGAGCGGCCGTTACACCTTCCATCGCGAACTGGACGGGCATGTACTGGCGCGACACAGCACCAGCGATGTCAACTGCAAAGCGCCAGCGAGCTTCGATTGCGCGCATGGCGATCTGCTGTATGTGTATCAGGAGGCGCCCGGTGCCTCGCTGAAAGCGGACTACTTCGACAACGAGGGGCACGTGATTCACTACGATGTAGCGGCCCCAAAACCGACCAGTGTCGTTTTTCTGTCCACGCCGGGACCAGGACCGCAGTTCCGTCTTTCCTACGAACTCTCGGGAGCAACGATGACCGGTAGATTCCAGATGCACATGCCGGGGCAGAGTGACTGGCGAACGTACCTGGAGTGGAGCGGCAGCCGTAAGTAGCGGCGACCCGCACGGCGGCCCAGTTCCGCGGTCTGGCTTACGTTCCACCCATCTGGCTCTGTCGGGCGTGTTTCGCGTCCAACGTTGCCGAAGGGGATTTCGATGGACAAGGTAGAGATTGCTGACGACCAGATAGTGCCCATGGACGCGATTGCGCCCGGGCTGAGTGGATTGAAGATCACCTTTGTAAATGTCTTCGGGCTGCGGCACGAGGACGGGAGCTGGACGCTGATCGATGCGGCCATTCCGTTCTCGGCAGGCCGCATCAAGAGCTGGGCGGAGAAGACGTTTGGCCGCGCAGCCAATGCGATCGTGTTGACGCATGGGCACTTCGACCATGTGAGTGCGGCCAAGGACCTTGCGGACGAATGGAATGTGCCCGTGTATGCGCATCCGCTCGAGTTTCCGTACCTGACGGGGGAGAAGGAATACCCGGCTCCGGATTGGAAAGCAGGCGGCGGGGTGATGCCGCTGATGTCGCCGACACTGCCACGCGGGCCGGTGGATCTGGGACCGCGGCTGCGGGCGCTGCCGGGTGAAGGAAGCGAATTGAGCCTGGCGGAGATGCCGGGATGGACGCTGATCCATACACCGGGACACACGCCGGGGCATGTGAGTTTCTTCCGCGAGAGCGACGGGACGTTGCTGGTAGGGGATGCGTTCTGCACGACTAAGCCGGAGAGCTTTTTTGCTGCGAGCTTCACGCAACCCGCGGAGTTGCACGGCCCCCCGGCCTACTTCACGTCAGACTGGAGTGCGGCGAAGGTGAGCGTGCGCAAACTGGCTAGGCTGGGACCGAAGACGGTGGCGCCGGGACATGGCAAGCCGCTGGCCGGCGCGAAGGTGGCTGCGGCGCTGATCAAGCTCGCAGACGACTTCGAGCGCGTCGCTGTGCCGGAGGACGTGAAAGAAGGCAAGCAGGGCGGCGAGACGAGCTTTT
>CAXTGN010000130.1:10046-10837 GCA_964243455.1 uncultured Acidobacteriaceae bacterium | reverse complement strand
ATTCAACCAACCGGATCACGCCTTCGACTCCGGCACGTTTCTGGTTCTGCTGCGGAGCGGGGCAGATGCCCATCTACTGACGCCAGCCCCTTGGTGGAGTGCCCGCAATCTGCTGTTCTTCTTCCTTCTGCTCCTGCCTTTGGCCGCACTGGCGTATCACATTCATCTGCGCAACATGCAGGCGCGCATGACGCTCATCCTGGAGGAGCGTTCCCGCATCGCGCGCGAGATCCATGACACCCTGGCGCAGGGCTTCTCGGGCATTGCCTTGCAGCTGCAGGGCGTGAGTCGCACCATGGGACAGCAGTCCTCCGCAGCCAACACTCACCTCGCCATGGCCTTGCGCATGGTACGGCGCAGCCGGGCCGAGGCTCATCGCTCCATAGCCACGCTTCGTACCCTGCACCACTATGAAGATCTCGGCGCCATGCTGCGGAAGCTCCTGCGACAGCTCACCGAGCCTGCGCATCTGACGCTCATCGTCACGCAACGTGGACTCCCTTGTGTGCAGCCGGACTAGGTCACAAGCCAGCTGCTGCGCATCTCGCAGGAGGCAATCGCGAACACAGTGGAGCACGCCAAGGCTCAAGCCGTTACGGTGTCCCTGCAGTATGCCGTCGGTCGCGTCACCCTGGAGATCCAGGACGACGGCGCTGGCTTCGATCCGGACACGGCAGGTTCTTTGGAGAATGGTCACTTCGGCGTTGCCGGTATGCGCGAGCGCGCGCTCCAGATCCGCGCTATGCTAAGCATCCACTCGGGGAGCCAAGGTACGCGGCTCATCCTGGAGA
>CAXTGN010000130.1:8823-10036 GCA_964243455.1 uncultured Acidobacteriaceae bacterium | reverse complement strand
GCAAACAAAGGCAAGCCCAGGGCACGCTGGCTGACCAGGAGTCAATCTCGTCGCTCTCGGCAACATCACCGTGCAGGAGACGCGCTTTGATCCGAATCCTTATTGCGGACGATCACCTTGTCTTTCGTATGGGTCTGAAGACGATGCTCGGGACCGAACCCGACCTATGCATCGTCGGCGAGGCGAACAACGGGGAAGCGACTGTGGACGCCTTTCGCCACTTGCAGCCCGATTGCGTTCTGCTGGACCTGCGCATGCCCAACGGCGATGGCCTTCATGCGCTAAAGCAGATCCGCACCCTGGATCCGAAGGCACGGGTACTGATGCTGTCCAGTTATGGCGCCGAAGAAGAGGTATACGCCGCGATTCAGGCGGGTGCTACCGGCTACATCATCAAGGATGTCGATCAGGGAGAGCTGACCGCCGCGATTCGGCAGGTGCACAGCGGACAAAGCTATCTGCCGCTGAGTATCGCGAAGCTCCTGGCCGAGCGCGAGCCGCGGCCTGACCTCACCACACGTGAGCACGAGGTACTGCAACTGGTCGCTCGCGGACTCATCAACCGCGAGATCGCCCAGGTGCTGGGCATCAGCGAGAGCACCGTCCGCAACCACACCATCCACTTGTTCGCCAAGCTGGATGTCAGCGACCGGACCGAAGCAGCAACGTTTGCGATTCAGAGAGGCATTATCCGTCTCTAACGGACCGGAGCTCAGGCACAACAGACAGCGAGGAAGAGCGAGCCGTCTATAGACTGAACAGTACAGGAGAGCGGTCCATTGGTTGCGATAGCTTCTAGGCGAAAGTTGACATCATGACCTCCAGGCGAGACCTACTGAAAGCCACTCTCGGGACCGTTGCGGGTATGGCATTGCCCACGCCCGTGGCCCAGGCTTTGCTGAACGCGGCGGACTCGCATAAGCCCGACGCGCTGGCCAAATCCGCATTCCAGCCACTCCCTCTGGGAGAGATCCGTCCCTCGGGCTGGCTGCTTCGCCAGCTGCGGATACAGGCTGACGGCCTTGGCGGACATCTGGACGAGTTCTGGCCCGATGTGGGCAGCAACAGCGGATGGCTGGGCGGCACAGGGGAAAGCTGGGAACGCGGGCCATACTTCCTGGACGGCTTGCTTCCGCTCGCTTACCTGTTGGATGACGATGTCCTCAAGGCCAAGGCGCTGCAGGGCCAAAACACCCCCTGGTTGCAGGAGCTC
>CAXTGN010000130.1:0-8813 GCA_964243455.1 uncultured Acidobacteriaceae bacterium | reverse complement strand
CAAGGCGCTGCGCTTTGTCGAGTGGACGCTGACGCACCAGGCTCCCGGCGGGATGATCGGCCCTGCGTCCAACAACGACTGGTGGCCACGCATGGTGATGGTCAAAGCGTTGGCCCAGTACTACGAAGTAAGTCACGACCAACGTGTCATGGATGTACTGACGCGTTACTTCCACTATCAATTGGCGGAGATGCCGTCCCGTCCCCTGGTCAGCTGGGGCAAGTTCCGCTGGCAGGACGAAGCCATGGTCGTGCAATGGCTCTATGAACGCACTCATGATCCCAAGCTCCTGCAGTTCTGCGCTCTGCTTCAGAAGCAAGGGTTCGACTGGACCGGCTCTTTCAATCCGTTCACGCTGACCGAGCCTGTGACACGCACGGTACTGCAGGAAAACGGACACGGCTTTGCTCGTGAAACGCTCGCCATGCAGGCGCATGGTGTCAACAACGGACAGGCGATCAAGACCGCAGCCGTACAGTTTCGTCTAACAGGTGATGCTTCAGAAAAAGCCAACTACGATCGTCAGGTTCAGGCCCTGGAAACGTACCACGGCATGCCGAACGGCATGTTCTCGTGTGACGAGCACCTCGGCGGTCTGGACCCCAGTCACGGCACGGAGCTGTGCACTGTCGTGGAAACGATGTTCTCCATGGAGATCGCACTCGCCACATTCGGTGACCCGGACATCGCCGATCGCATCGAGAAGATCGCGTTCAACGCCCTCCCAGGCACCTTCACCGATGACATGTGGGCTCATCAGTACGATCAGCAGCCTAACCAGGTCCAATCCAGCCTGAACTCAAAGCCCTGGACGACGAACGGACCGGAGTCGAACCTCTTCGGCCTGGAGCCACACTTTGGCTGCTGCACGGCGAACTTCCATCAGGGCTGGCCCAAATTCACCGCGAGCCTCTGGATGCGTTCCCCGGACGGTGGTCTCGTCAAAGCGCTTTACTCGCCTTGTGAGGTGAAAACTACTGTCCATGGCATGGCAGTACACCTGTCCGAACAGACCGACTACCCTTTCCGGGACGCTGTTCGGATTACCGTCGCGCCTGAGAGGGCCATGCGCTTCCCAATTTCCTTGCGCATCCCGGCCTGGGCCACTGCTGCCTTGGTCCACATCAATGGGGCGGCGATTGACGCGGCAGCCTCTCCGGGTACCTTCGTCCGTGTCGACCGTACGTGGTCTCCGGGCGACATTGTAGAAATTGTGCTTCCCATGCAGCCGCGGATAGCGCGCGGATGGCACCGTTCGGTCGCGCTCGAACGTGGACCTCTGGTGTTCTCCCTCAATCCCGGTGAAAGCTGGGTCAAGCTAAGGGACCGGGGCTTAACCGCAGATTGGCAGGTATTCCCCACGCGACCATGGAACTACGCCCTGGACATTGACGAGAAAGGCGCGGCCGGCCTACCCGTCACAGAACGGCCCGTGCCCGCACGGCCCTTTTCCCAGGAGCGCCCCGCTGTTGAGATCCAGGTTCGTGGCAAGCGCCTGCTTTCCTGGCGATCGGAAGACGGCGTGGCCAATGTACTTCCGGTAAGCCCAGTGTCGAGCACAGAAGAAAAAGTCGAGTTGACCCTGATTCCTTATGCTGCCGCCAAGTTACGCATTACGGCCTTTCCGCAATCAGCCACGGTGTAGGTCATTGCCGGAAGTCAGGCCCTTTTCTCGCAATGGACAAAGCATCAGGACAAACCCAGGCATCTACTTGCAGCGACAAAGCCCCCGTTTGGGGGCTTTTGCAGGTGCGGCGGAGAGTGGGGGTTCGCATAGTCCCCTGCCCGGCCTACTGTTTTAAACAAATTACGCAGCCCATACGCCATGGTGTCTGTGTTGGTGTCCAGAAACGTAGGTGAACTCCCGGTCTTGGAAGGGATACACCCATGCTCCAACACGTGATCGACTGCTTGAGAGCGCATTACACCCAAGCCACTCGTGAATTGGTGCCTTGCTGTTCCTGCAGCACGGAGACCATTGGCCGCTGGAGCTCTCTGTCCGGAAGGACTGAGAGCTGCTGCTACGCTTGCGCCCACAGTCGGGCCGCAACGAGCTGGCAACCACCTCATTGTGAGGCACAGTGCCCTTCCAGCTTAGCGCGGCTCTGTTACGCCTTAGGGAGGCCTGTACTTGGTCGGCAGATGAGCGAGTGCCTTTGCCACAAATGTGCTCTTCTCGCGTGTTAGTTCGACACGTTACGTTGCGAGGCAGCAAACTCGAGTGCCTCGAGCCAAGTGCACCCCTGGCTGCTTGCGTAGTTCATGTAAAGAGCAAATTCAGGAAAGGCATCAGGCGTGGGGTAAGCGCGCTGGAACAGGTCTATGACTTGACCAAAATCGGAAGCGAGCTCATGGTCCGGCGTTGTAAGGTGTCGGCGGCTGAAGAAAGAATCTCGGTATCCCATACCTAGTGAACGGACGCGTCCCGTAAATAGATGAGTGCATTGGTCACTCGACCCTGTTCCGAATGGGGTATGACTGATGAGCCACACGACGCTTCTCGCAGTACCTCGCTAGAAGCCGATCAAGGAATCCGTCTGGCGTCTGGCCTGCACAATCAGCTGCATGATGTCTCGGCGCTCCCTGAGGTTCGCTTCGAGACTTTCTTCGTCATCGTCCTGCAGTTTCGCCTTAATAACCGCCAGTTGGTACATCAGGCCATCGAACGTGGAATCTGAACCTCTGGTTTCCATAGCAGCCTCACAAAAGTGTTACGGCCGTGTGCAGTGATCGGATTGCAAGAAAGTTGTATACGTTTGGCGGTTACCGACATCGTAGCCCGTGCGTTACAGAACGGCGTGCCTCGAAAGTTGTAGGCGCGCTCCAGACTTTACAACCTTGAGCTGCTCTGATGTCCGAGTGAGTAACGTTACTCAACCGGCGGCCGATCTCCAGATGCCTATCCAGATGCTCACGCTGATAGATCTCTGTCACAAAGGTGCGGCCCCTGGATGAAGGCCTGCTTCAGCAAGCCACGCGCGAGTACGCCGAGGTCTTGTTCCAAGAGAAGCGTACGCTCAGAGGCGTTCGGAATACCCTCTCATCCAAAGCGAACTCACTATTCGGCATCGGGAGGTTCACCAGACACGAGAAGCTATGACCTCGGGCGGTCCGGCCAGGCCATCGGTAGCTTTGGTTCTAAGCACAAGGATGACGTTCTTGTCTTCCCAGTGCGCCGGGAGAACCGAAAGCACTCGGCCAAACGCGACATTATCCATGGCGAAATCTCCGATGATCTCAGTGCCAGCGCGTCCTGTTCCACCCATGATGATTGCTGGCTGGCCCGTTTCAGATCGGGGTAGCCGTGCAATGAGAGCATAGTCGACCCAATGTCCTGTCGAGTCCAGGGGTTCCGAGACCCAGGCGCGGCCGTTCTCTCCTGTCTCAACGACAGCGAAACGCGAACCCTTTTGTTCAAATCGGAACGGTAAAGTCGAGCCCAACTGCATCGTCCAACGATTATTGAAGGCTCCGATCAAAACTGACGGATTCTTCCGGATGTCTTCAAATTGATAGTCTTGACCTACACGAACCTGAAATGTGTGAAGCGATCTTGTAAGCCCAGCGACAAGCGCAGTTGCTGTATACACGTCTCCAGCTCCGACACCGTGATCCAGCATGCGTTGCAGGTCGCCGATCTTCAGAACGGTACTGGGATCCAGATCGGGCCACCTATTAAGGCGCTCCCACTCTTCATCGAACTCATGCGGATGCAGTCGATCGTATTTTGCGAACCACTCGTTCGTTAGGCGATAGCTTGCCGAACGGGGAATGCAAAGCAGGATGGGTTTTCCTTCGACGAATAGAGGCGCCCAGAACCTCCCGACTGGCGAGTCTTCGGCTCGAGGAACTCGCTGCCAACGACCCGCCAGGAAGCCCGCGAAAAGCGCCGCACAGAAACCAAGAGCAGCGAGGGACTTTCCCCAGGGCCGAATCTTTTCTCTGCCCAAAGTCCCAGTCGCTTCCGGTGATGGCTCTGGGATGGGACTGTCTTCAACCTGCTCCGCTTCCCCCTGCTTTGTCGCCACTTCGGGTATGGCCCCCAGACGTTGTTCCCGGAACCGGAACTGCGGACAATATGCTCCGCTGGGAAGCGAGATGGACACCGCAAGATCTTGAGCTTCTAAGGATTGATTGAAGCGGTCAAGTCTCTTTCGAACGTCAGAGGCCTGTACACGGACCACCGCATCCTCGCCGGTTGAATAGTTCGGTGCTCTTCCGAAGACCTCAATGCCGATCGTTCGCTCCTTGAGATTCTCTCGCTCACCCGCGACAGCACGTTCCACAACGAACTGAAGGAATCCTTTAGCACGCTGAGCATTTTGAAACGTCGGCGAATCGAGCGCGGCGCGCAAAGCTAAGCGCACCTGTTCGCGCTCGGTGTGATTCAACGGGTCCGATGTAAGCGCTTGCAAATTTCAGGGAACTCCTTGAGTTCGCCAATCTTACATGAGCTCAACATGCCTGATCCAATGCTTGACTTCCGGCTCCTGAAGGTCACGACAGGGACTGAAGCCCTATTGGCCGCCGAAGACAATCCTAAAAAGTACAGGGCGTGAAGTCAGGATAGCCCGTCACTTCTTGCGCGAGCCGAATATGCGAACTTTTAGGGAACCCGGAACAGACCGCAAATCTAGTAGTAGAGAGCAGAGTTCGGAAACCGAGTCATCGTGCAATGCAGCTATGAGGTTGCGGGAAGCTGACCGTTCTATGCAGGTCCGGCTCTCCAACTCGTTGAATCACGGTGCTGTCTCGCAGTTCGCACAAACTGTCGACCTGGTGGCTCGCCATTCACCTCAGCGACCGGTACTCTAGTCCCCGAACTTCCAATAATCAAAGTTGAAAAGCGGGCCAACTGCTGAACTTCTGAACACAAAATAGAGGTCGTGGATCCCGTTGGCCCCGGAAACGCTGGTCGTTCTGGCTTGCCAGTCGTGCCAACCACCAGTGTTTGGAACGAGGAGGGATCCGATAACAGGTCCCTCGCGCTTATCCAAATGCAGTTCAATGATTCCGCCTTCGGAGCCGCTCGCTACACTGGCTGAGAAGCTCGAGGCCCGGTGGTCGCCAAAGTCGACGCCACTTACCTTTATGGAACTGCCGTTGATGACGTCACTCACGTACATCCCGATGTTGCCACTCTGAGTCGTTTTGATTCCGGATTCCCAAGCCATGGTCTCTGCTTCCGTACGTACGAATGGATTGACGCTGCTTACCTGTTGCACTTTATCCTTGTCCCACCACTGAAGCATGGGAATGGTGCCGTCAGGATTGTAGGTGAACTTCGCTAGCGACACGGAGCGTCGTTCCCTATGTGTCTGAGTCACTGCGAAGTTCAGTGCATAGCTGAAACCGAAAACGTACGAGTCTCCCTTGTAATCGATTATTCCCGGATGATTTCCGGAAGACCTTGGATCGGGTTCCATGATCATCCCTTTGTAGTCCCACGGACCTGTCGCGGAATCGCTCATCGCATATCCAATGCCCTCCGGACAGCAGTGCGAAGCATAGGCCATGTAGTACTTGTCTTTTCGTTTGTAAAACCACGGACCTTCTTGGTAATTCTGTGGTTTGGAATCGACTTTGACGATGTCACCCGAATACGAAACCATGTCCTTGTTCAACTTCACGTACCAGAGATTTGGGTTGCCCCAATACAGGTAGGCCTGGCCATCGTCGTCGATAAAGACCGTTGGATCGATGTTTCCCGTAGCTTTTTCAATGAGAGGATACCCGAGCGCATCTTTGAAAGGACCCAAAGGGCTATCCGCAACAGCGACGGCGATAACGTTCTTGGGCTGGCTCGGTACGCTGATTGGAGCATACAAATAGAACTTTCCGTTGCGTGCGATGACCTGTGGCGCCCATGCATCATTACTCTGCACTGCCCACGGGAAGGTAGCCAAGGATGCAACCGTCCCATGATCGGTCCAGTTCACCATGTCCCTTGACGTGTACAACTGCCAATTCAACATCTTGAATGCATTCGCATCATCTTCATCATGGCCCGTGTAGAGGTATACGGTGCCGTCATATACAAGAGGGGCGGGATCTGCCGTAAATTTGGTACGGATGATGGGATTATCTGCTTGGGAACGTGCTGAAACGCCAAGAAAAGCGGCGATGCCTAGAGTCAAGTATGAGAATGAGGCCAGCTTCTTCATCATGGTTCTCCGAAACAGTATTGATAAGCTCTGGTTTGAGTAACGATCAATGGCTAGTCTGGTAAGTTGACTGCTCGGCGAGCTCATCATTCCCTAGTCCTCAGCATGCGTATGAAGGGCTCTTTGGATTGGAGTTTCCCGGCAGACTTGATCTTGGGTCAACAGGAATGACTGAATGTTCGCTCCCCATGGGCCGCAGATGGCCGCCGTCCGCGGCTCAAGTTCTTGCGCTATTCCGAAGGCACCCACAGCAAGCACGGAACAGCAACATCTCAGCGTCACGAAGGCTGCACGCAGCATTCCCTTTCGTAAACAAAGATCCGGAATCAAGGCAGCATGCGATGCGACATGAGGCCGCGGGAAGACAGTCCGCGGCCTCATGTCGGTGTTTGCCTAGAAGCTTGCCCTGAGATGTATTTGCAGGAAACGTGCCGGCAACTGAGCCGTAGACGTCCCGAACAGTCCTCCAGACAGGTCTGAGTTCACCCCCTGCAGGTTTACGCGGTTGAACAGATTGGTGACATCTCCTCTGGCTTCCAGCTTCATGTGTTCCCCGAAGAAGAAGGGTGTTGTGAAGGCCTTCTGAAAACTGAAGTTGAAATTGTTATATCCCGGCTGATCAAAGGTGTTTCGCCCAAGATTACCTTCAGTTCCGAGAGCAGGTGTCGGGAAAGCGCTGGGCGTGAAGATGCCGTTTAGGTAGTCGCGCTTATGCAGGCCCGAGAGGTGATCTCCAAAAGCAGGACGGCCCGGTAAGTCGTAGTTCAAGCCGTCTGCGTTGTAGTCACCGCCCTTGTTACCCACCACGTTGCCTTGGCTGTCGAAGACGGGATTGAACGCCGCCGAGGTGTACACGGTAAAAGGCAGGCCCGAGTGGATGTTCCATACTCCGCTGAGCTGCCAGCCGCCAAGCGTGTTGCGCAGAACCGCAGAGCTGTACACGTTTGGGAGTTCCCAGGTGCCATCTGCCGAGAACTGCTGCCGAATGTCGAAGTCCGACCGTCCTCGCTGCGCACGCAGATTGAAGGACTGGATCACCGGTGTGCTGGTCGTCGCAGCTCCACCATCCAGCGAGCCAGACGAGCTAAAGGTATCCAGCGCCTTTGCCCACGTGTAGATGCCACGTACCGTAAAGCCGTGGGAGGCGCGACGCGTTAGCACCGCCGTGCCCACGTTGCCTGTTGAGTTTGCATCTGTGGTTCCATAGCCGATGGCACCAAAGTTCGGATTCAATCGAGCAAGTGTTCCCTTGTTGACGACCAGATCTCCTGCGAACCGATTGATGTCGCTGTTCAACAACACAGGCAGGTGATGCGCGTCGGACGCGGAATAGTTCAGTTCCAGTAGTAGATTTTTGGTCAACTCCTGCTGCACACTTAGTGTCCAGTTGTATACCTGGGCAAGCGTGATCTTGGGTGAATACCCCGTGACGGTCGCCTTCTGCAGAACGCCGCCTATAAGCACACCTCCACTGGAGTTCACGCTGACGTTGCTTGTATCCAGGACCGGGCAGGTCTGGAAGAAGCCAGATGGCGGTGAACAGAATTGAAACACCGGAGTCTGGCCCTGCTGTACGCTGATCGACGGCGTGAAAACCACCGGCGGGTTGCCAGTCTGTGCGGTCATCTGGATGAAAGGCGGTTGGTCAGCAAACATACCTATGCCGCCGCGCACGGCTGTTCGCCCTGTCCCGAAAACGTCCCATGCGAAACCGGCTCTAGGCGTGACCAAGAAGGGACTATGGTCCACAAAATAATCATGCGGTGTAATGGCCACCGCACCGTTAGCGATCTGCTGGTTCAAGGTGCTGCCCTGACCGAAGGTGAAATTTGTAAGCCGTGGGCTTTGAATTGAAAAGAGGTGCTGCATGGCGTCGTACCGCACGCCAACGTTGACGGTCAGCCGTGAGCTCACCTTCCAGTCGTCTTGCACGAAGACGCCTGTGTACAGTGCGCGCCGGTCAAACGGATACTCTGCCTGCTTGTGAGACGCGAGATCCACAGGTGCGCCCGTCTCTGAGAACGGCAGCCCCTGTGCAAAGTCAAGGAGGCTATTGAAATTGTATGTGGGCCGACCGCCGGCTCCAGTTTGCTGCTCATCGGCTTCCCGGATATTATCTTCCTCGAATCCGATCTTCAGGGTGTGTTCCTTCACCGTCGCCGTCAGAACATCGCGCCAGCCCACAGTCGTCTGTGTAAAATTACCGGGCCCCCAATTGGAGAATCCAGACAACCCAGTAACGTTGATATACGGAATCACGAACGCCGGCGTAGAGTCGTCCTCGCCATAGGGCCGAATCACGCTCGCGCCTGCCTCGTTAAGCAAGTGCGAAGAGAAAGTGTGAGTCCAGTCGGCGTTCACGAAATCAGAACTCGCGAACTGCCGGTTGTTTAACGCAGGCCTTGGGGTCACTCCTTGCGTCGTCGAGATCGTCCGAAGCCCTTCCACATAGAAACGGTCGCTCTGCCGGAGGTAGTAGTCGCCCCGCACGTTCCACTGATAGCCGTTCCTGGGGATGGTGTAGTTGATGTTCGCAGTTCCCAAAGCATTGAGGTTGCCGGGGATGCCGGGAGGTAGGGCAAAGGCGCTACCGGTGATCTGTGATACGGTCTGAAACCCGGTCGTAGGATAGCTCTGTGGCGGTGCAGC
>CAXTGN010000129.1:0-10865 GCA_964243455.1 uncultured Acidobacteriaceae bacterium | reverse complement strand
GACTCCCGCCGTCGCCGTCTCTGTCCGTGGGCAACTCACAAGTTCACTATATGTGTCAGCGGGACATTTGTCCCTGGATGTCGGCGGTTTCGCTTTGGTCTGCCTGATTGAAGTAGTTCTCGTTCAGGAAGAAGACCCTATTGTTTGGAACGTCCAGGGCGAGATAGTTCTGCTCGTACGCCAGGGTGTTCTGCACGTTGTAGCGGCCGATCTGGTTGCCGGTTGCCGGATCGACCACATGGCCGTAGCCATCGTAGAGCCGGTTTGTGCTGCTGGAATACGTGAGGCGATGCAGGAAGTCACCCAGGGCGCCATTCAGGGTGTTGACCAGCGTTGGGCCGTTCGCATCCACGGAAAAGACGAACTCTGGCCCCCCGGAGCTGCCGGAGTTTGTCCCAAAAAGGGTGGACGCATTCGCTCCCCAGGCGAGGGTGTCGAACGAGATTGACGGATAGCTGGTCCCCGGATGAAGAGGCCGTGCTACCGCATCGTCGTAGATATTGATCGTCCGCTCACCATACGCCGTACCGGGCACGCTAACGGCGAGGGTATGTGGTTGACCGGGAGCGACCTGAAGATCAGCCGCACCCTGATTGGACGGTAAAGACCACGTCAGGTCCGTCGTCAGCGAGGGCAGACTCAGGCGAGTGATCTTGCCGGCGTCTCTGAGTGAAATGTAGAGGTAGCTGCCATCGTCGGAGATCGCCAGGCGATCGGGCTGATCGCTTAGGGCTGCCGTAGCGATGACAGTACCCTTGACCGGGTCGACGGAGATAACGCTGTTTGCGCTTGTGGCTGAGGATGAGAGCACGGAGGCATACAGCACCTCGCGCACTGGGTCCGCGGCGATGTCTGCCGTAGCGTACTTCAAGGTTCGGAACCGGTTGGGTGTGCTGACCACCTGGAGGACTTGCGCGCCCGATGCACCGCCACCGGGAGCGGGCGTGATAACGGAGACGTTCAGGTTGCCGGCAGTCGCGATCTCTGTGCTCAGCACGGTCGTGCTGAGTGAAGTCGGACCGCCGAACTGGGTAGCATGCGACACACCGTTGATCAGGACTGTTGAGCTCTGCTGAAAGCCGGAACCGGTGACCGTGAGAGAAAATGCTGGTGCGCTTGCCAGAACCGACGCCGGACTGATTGCCGAAAGGCTGGGAGCCGGCGAGACCACGGGCAGTGTCAGGGTGTTCGACGTGCCCGCGGAGGTGCGTACGTAGATAGGCAGATTGCGGGCAGTTACCAGAAGGGAACTGCTGAGAGTCACGCTGATGGACTGCGTGGAGTGGAAGATGCTGCTCTGCCAGGAGTTCGCGACATATACAAACTCTCCCGGAGTGAAGCCTGTGCCTGTCAGTGTAAGGACGGTGTCTGCGGAGCCCGCCAGCACGGAGCCTGGAGAGGCGGCAGTCACGGTGGGGGATGCGCTTGGCAAGCTCACTCCGGTGCCGGATACCTCTGTCAAGAGCATCGGGATGGAGCTGCCGTTTGCGATCGCAAGCCCGGCCACACGTCTCCCTGTTCCGGTGGGATTAAAGGCGATCTGCAGGCTGCATGTCCCGGATGGCGCAAGCGACGCTGGACAACTACCGTTCACGACGAAGTCGGACGGATCGTTCCCCGTGAGCGCAAGAGAGGAGATAGGTAGAGCAGAGGCGCTGTTGTTCGTGAGGACGAACGTCTGCACGGGTGCCGAGGTTCCCACCGTCACTGCACCGAAGGAGATGAAAGACGCAGAAATTTGCAAACCCGCCTTGACCTGAGCAGCCACCGCGAAGTTGGCGGGAGCGGTCGCGAGTTGAGGTTGAAAGGGTGAGGTCGGCGTAGCCAGGTCAAACAGCGCTCCAGTGTTTAAGGAAGGGCTGTCGGCGAGGCGCATGGCGGCAGAAAAGGTGTCGGTGGGTGACGGCATGCCCGCAGCCGTTGCGAGCGAGAACAGGGTTCCACACGATGAAGAATCGCCGGCCGCCCCGCCCGCAGAGTTCACGCACGTGGACAGGATGTTCGCGAGTGTGTCGATCTCTGACGAGGGCACGGTGACCCCGGCCGGAAGGTAGGGGCCAGGTGTGGTCCCGTTAGTCGATGAGGCGAACCGTTGAGCCGCTGCAAAGGCGGACTCAACCAAGTTGGCATCCGAGGGTGTCGAACCGAGTGCTGTGGCCGATGTAGCAAATGGGGCCAGCGACGTCGCGAGCGCCACCGTGGTTACCTCGTTTAGTTTGAGGAAGGTAGACGTCCCAAGGGAATCGCAGCGTCCCAGCGCTGCCGCAAGAACGATCGCTGCGTTTTCGATACCGCTGGCAAGGCCCGGATTGCCACCCTGTGCGACAGCATAGACTTGGGATTCAGCCGTTGGGCAGGCGTAGTCGCCGATGATGCTGAAGTTGCCATCCGTGTCCGTCTTCACCGAAGCGGCTAACAGAGCCGTTGAGGGCGATCCTCCGCCAGAGAGGCCAACCGCATAGAGCTGGATGGACGAGTTCACGATGGCTTGTTGCCCACCGTGAACATTGCCATGAATCGCAAGCGAGACGGTTGGCGGGATTGATTGATTCGAGGAACAGGCCAGCAACAACAGAGCAGGCAATAGCGCCAGCGCACGGCGGAAGGACATCAGGTGAACCTCAAACACAGGAGAGCGACGCCAGAATACTTCCCAAGTTCGTGACTGACAATGGATCTTCCGCCGGGCGCCTCGTTACTTTCGTAAGGGGCACGGCACTCGGGAACTGGCGGCTACATCCAGCTGAGCGGAGGTCACGCTGATCTGGCACATCGAAAGCCGGTATGAGAAGAGGTGCTTTCCGCTGTGTTGAAGCTTCGGGCCGCAACCCGGTATCGGTTGCAGTACGAGCGGTGGCATAAGAACGATCCGCCCTTGATGATGCGTCCCGGGCCACCTTCCGGCCCTTGGGGATCCTTGGGGGATGGGTCGTGCTGCGTACCGAACCAATCCGCGCACCACTCCCAGGTATTGCCTGCCGCAGAGTAGAGGCCGAAGTCGTTCGCGGGGAAGGCATCAACCGGACATGTGCCGGAATAACCGTCTTCGGCCGTGTCGACCGTAGGGAACTCTCCCTGCCAGATGTTGCACCGATGCCGACCCGACAGCCTGAGGCTGTTTCCCCAGGGATAGGTCTGCTGATCGCGGCCACCGCGTGCCGCGTACTCCCACTCAGCCTCGGTTAGAAGGCGCAGGCCTGCCCAGCCGCAGTAGGCCTGTGCATCGTTCCAGGAGACATGCACAACGGGGTGGTTCAGCCTTTGCACGATGTCGGATCCTGCGCCTTCGGGGCTGTGCCAGCATGCCCCGCGCACCCTGCACCACCACCGAGCATCCGCGACCGTGTCTTCAACCAAGGCAGCAAAGCGCTTCTTTGGGATGTGGGCCCAGAAGACAAACGACCAACCGAAGTGTTCCGCCTCTGATTTGTAATCGGTAGCTTGAACGAAGTCGCGAAACAGCTGGTTCGTTACAGGGAACCGGTCGATTGCGAATGGGGACAGTGTGACGGTGCGCACAGGTCCTTCGCCATCGTCGGGAAAGGCCTCGGGATTGTCCGTGCCCATGCGAAAGGGCCCACCCGGCAAGCTCACCTGATCGTGGCACACTGCTTGACGCGAGGCGTCGTAGTCCCCAGGGACCGGAGCGCTGCGGGGAGATGTTTCTCGTGAGGCTTGTGGCGCACAGCACGGATGGCTGACCGACGATTCCGCACTCATGCTTTCCAGTTTATCGGGCCTGCGACGATGCGTGCTGCTGCGAGCGGCGGCAAAGAACGCTCACTGAAGCGGCAGGCGAATGACGGTGACGCTTTCATGAGGGAGGATCACCTCTAGCTTCCCAGAGGTTGCAGGGATGGTGATGTCCTGTGGTGTGACGTGTTCGGGCTCTACTTCGTCGTTTCGTTCGTAACGGCTTGGAGCGGCAATCTGACGAAGGCGCGCCGGTCCGGAGGTGCGGACGTCAGCGAGCGAGAACATCGTCGGGATATCCTCCTGCAAACTGCGATTCACGCAAAGCAATGTGAAAGTTTTCCTATCGCTGCTTCGGGTAGCCACCACGTCGATATAGGGAACGTTCTCCACTTTGCCCAAAGGCTCCACGCCCCCCGCCACGGAGTAGCTGCCGCTGTCGGTTGTTGCCGTCAAGAGTGTGTCACCCTTGACCACGGAGTAGAGCTGAAAGGCGTAATACGCCGGCACGACATAGACCTGCTCCCGGCGTTTCCACACACCTGCAAATTCCATGGACCCGGTCATGTCGGTGAGCTGAATCTCGCCGGAGTGGCGGAGCACAGTGTTCAGGAAACCGGCGGCCATTACAGCGCCTCCCTCGTTCATCCAGCTCGGGCTCTCGTTGGTGAAGTTGCGTTCGCCAAAGCCTTTGCTGTTGAAGAGCCATTCGGTAATGGCGAAGTGCACCTTGCCACGAAGGTCAGGATGGCTGTCCAACTGAGATTGCGCTTCATCGAAGTAGGGGCCTACGGCGTAGGGAAGTGCATACGCCGCGGCGGCGACAAAGTCCGGGGTTGCGGAAGCCATGACCGGGTGATTGGTTCCCAGGATGAAGTGCATGGACAGTAAGTCGAAGGTTCCGGCCGGATTGGCGTACTGTGCTGCATTCCACTTCTCGCCGGTCATGGGTCCCAGGCCGGTGGCGATTAGCTCAGCCTCGGGGTCCACGGCTCTTACGGCTTTGCTGAAGGCCAGGGTGCGGGCAGCAATCTCATCGACTGTGGGATAGCCGACCTGCCACTTGCCGTACAGTTCGTTACCGAGCTCGTAGAGCACACGTCCCTTGTGATGCGCCCGGATGTAGCGGACCCAATCGGCGGCTTCTTCCGGAGTGCCACTTCCCATGTTGAGGTCGAACTGGGGGATGGCTCCGATAAGATCGCAGAACTGCAGAAACTCATCCGTGCCGAAGTTGTTGTACTCGGGGATGCCCCAGGCGATGTTCTCCATCGTGAGGCGCTTGTCTTCTGGACCAACGCCGTCATGCCAGTGG
The DNA here is from genome assembly GCA_964243455.1 of uncultured Acidobacteriaceae bacterium. Classification (GTDB taxonomy): domain Bacteria; phylum Acidobacteriota; class Terriglobia; order Terriglobales; family Acidobacteriaceae; genus Granulicella. The sequence continues at coordinate 5,857 of CAXTGN010000129.1, read as the reverse complement.
TAGTAGGAGCTGAAGTTGCCGCCGAAGCGCAGTTCGGTCATGTGCATGGCCTTGGCTTTGGCCACTTCATCCGGATCCAGGGCTCCGATGGCGTCTTCAGGAAGGAGGGAGATCTGGTCGAGGTCGACGCGTTCGGTGCCGCTGACGGCGACGCCAAAGTCTACGGGCTCAAGTCGCCTCAACTGTCCCTGCGTCAGGCGCAAGATCGTGGTGTACTTCGTCCACTCGGAGGAGATCGCCTGTACCGTGGCTTCGGCGAGCACCTCTTCCGTGCTGCGGTCGCGAAACGATACGGTGAGCGCGGTGGGTCCGCCCATGTGCTTTGCGTAGAGCGATACCTTGTAGCCCAGCACTCGCTGGACGGGTAGGTAGACCTTCTGCTTGATACCGGTCAGTTGATCCGGCTGTCCCATGACCTCCAGTGATTGCCAACTGTTGGCGGCGTTGCCGACGTGCAGTTCGAAACGGTTTCCCGCCGCCTTGTTCAGCGATTGCCAGGGCAGCGGGATACCTGTCTCGTTCGTGGAGTCAATCAACTCCGGCTGCTCGCAAAACAGGTTCTCCAAGTTCACATGATTCCAAAGACCTGATTCGAGGCTGCGGTTCACCAGGATCTCTGCGGCGATGCCGTTGTTGATCGAGTTACCGATCGGCTCGAGGAAGCCGCCGAAGATCGTGTCCGGAATCTGCTGCGTGCCGCCTGAGGAGACGCGCACGTTCACAACGGCGGGATTGGGATGACCTGACGTAATCTGCGCGCCCGTACGCATGCAACAAGCAGCAACAACGACTGTGACGAGCTTTCTCATCTGAAAGATCACCTGTGACCAACGCTGGAGCCTAGAAGGAGAACGTTCCACCGATCTGGATCTCACGGGCATCGTGCTGCGTGCTGGTGACCTGACCGAAGTTATTGGCGGCGACAGCGGAGACCGGAGCGGCGAACTGGGCATGGTTCCAGGCGTTGAAGAACTCGCCCCTGAGCGTGAACTGCGTTTCGCGGTACAGCGAGAAAACCTTGTGCACGCCCATATCCCAGTTGTTCAGGCCAGGTCCGATGATGCTGTCGAAACTTGTCGTTCCGAAGGCTGCCCGTGCACCCGTTGGAAGTGTGTTGTTCGGTCCCGTGCGATTGACAGGATCGAGACTTGGGTCGATGTAGCAGTTGCCCTGCGCTTCGGTCTGGCCCGCCAGCTGCGGCTTCAGCCAATAGTGGCCGTTGCGGCGGATGTCTTTGTTGGCGAGGAGCGCGCGGCCGTTGCAGTAGGTGTTTACGCGGATCACGCCCGGAGACCACGCCGTGTTGTTCGGGGCAGTCAGATTGACGGGGTTGCCCCGCTGCATTGTCGTGATTGCGTCGACGTCCCAGCCGCCAACTACCGCATCCAGCACGGGGTTGATGTGATTTGCGAAGTGCCTGCCGTTACCGACCGGCAGCTCCCACACGGCACTGACTACGAAGGATTGCGGCACGTCATAGGTGGCCAGGCCGTAGTCGCAGTAGGGCAGGCAGCTGCGGCGTTGGTTGAGAGTGCCGTTGCTGCCCTCCTGAGAAGCGGAAAGCGCTTTGGAGTAGTTGTAGTTCGCCAGAATACTCAATCCATTGGAGAACTGGCGCTGGAACTTGATCAGCAGGGAGTTGTAGTTGCCGAAGCCGATCGTGTCCACATCCTGCATGTAGGTGTACTTGCCGTTATAGGGGTTGTTGGAGTCCCGGCAGAGATTGGATCCAGGTGCGGAGCAATCGAAGGGGTTGTAGTTCAGCGGAAGCCGGTACCCTGCGTTGCCGATGTACGCGACATCCACGAGGTACTTCGAGGCGAACGTGTGTTGAATGTCCAGATCCCATTGCGAGATGTAGGGCGAGCGGTAGTTCTTGGAAAGGTACTGAATCGGCCCCGTAATGGAGTTGGCCTGGGCCTGTGTGATCTGGCCCACGGTGACAGACGGCAAGACGTTTTGCCCTAAGACATAGGCCGGGTTGGGTTGCACACTGGATACGGCGTTGTTGATCGTGATGTATTGGGACACAACGGCGTACTGAATGTTTTCTGCCTTCTGTGTTGTGTAGTAGAGACCCCAACCGGCGCGGATGACGGTATCGGTGCGCTTTCCAGGCTGATAGCTGATGCCCACGCGAGGTGCCCAGTTGGTCATCGTCATGGGATAAACTTCCGGGTTGGTCTGGCCGAGGGCCGCGAAGACCGGCTTGCCCGCCGTGAAGTCGAAGCTGTGAAAGAGTGCCTTGTCCGGACCGCTGGGATTCGGCGTGGTGTTGCCGAACCACGCGAGGCCGAGGTTTGCGGTGAGGTTCGGCTTGATCTTCCAGGTGTCCTGCACATAGGGATAGGCCGTAGTCCAGCGAACATGCGTGCGCGGCATGGCAATGGACTGGCCAGTGGTCAGATCGCCGAGAAGATAGTCCGCGAACGCGCTGCCGGTGTTGGCCACCGCGGAGTATCCACCACCGCCGCTCGAAGCAAGCTGCGCCGTGTAGGTATCGTTGAAGGTGAAGACGCCGCGTGCATTGGCGTTGGCGCTGGACTGGATTGTCCGCAGGTAAGCGATCTCCGCACCAAATTTGAGCTGGTGATTGCCGAGCAGCCAGTTGAAGCTGTCGTGGATCTGGTAGATGTTATCGAGGTTGCCGATGAGACCGGTAGATGTGCCGAAGCCGGAGAAGCCGGTGATGTTGATGCCCGGAACGCCGTTGGTATCGCCTGTACCCGTGATGTTGAGGCTGTTCTCCAGACCTCCCACCGGGAAGCCCTCGTCGTAGACGGAGTCGCGAATACCGCCTATGCGCAACTCATTGACCTTGGTTGGTCCCAGGGTCCAATTCCAGCCTATGTTCACAAGCTCCGTGTCCAGCGGGTAGGCCGTGCCCTGTCCCGGAAAAAGGCCGAGGTTGTTTGCCGGCGAGTTCAGCCAGTTGCCCTGGAAGAAGACCTGGTGGCGCGGGTTGGGGTTGAAGTCGATGCGCCCTGTTACCTGATCGGAGTTCAGCGTGGTTCTGGGTGTGCCGCTGACATTGTTGGGCGTGGCCGCCAGGCTGGAGCCAGGAAGATAGTACGCAAGCAGCGCTTTGGACGCGGCGTTGAGGCGAGACGTGGGGATGATGTTTCCCTCAAACTGCGTGCGTTGTCCTGTAGCCGGATTGAAGCTCGCAGGGTCGTAGATCGGTGTTGCTACCGAAGAGAAATCACCGTTGAACATAGCGGCGGTGGGTGTATAGCCCGTGACGATGGCCGATTGCGACTGCCGGTATCCCTCGTAATTTCCGAAGAAGAAGAGCTTGTCCTTCAGGATGGGCCCGCCGACCTCAAAGCCAAACTGATTCTGGTGATACGGACCTGGAGGGATCGGGATGCCTGCGCCTGTGAGCGAGAAGTAGTTGCGCGCCGACAGCTGGTTGGTCCGCACAAACTCATAAGCCTCGCCGTGGAAGCGGTTCGTGCCGCCCTTGGTCACGACGTCGACGATGCCTGGATTGGGTCCGAGGTCAGGCATGAAGAAGCCATAGTGCACTTCGAACTCGTCGATGGCGCCCGTTGAAAGATTCAACGAGGTATTGCCCGCACGGCTTCCCAGGGTCTCGAGGCCATTGACGACATACATGGTGTAATCGGGCTCATTGCCGGCGATGTTGAGTGAAAGAGAGGGATGTCCTGTTTGTGCGACGGAGCCGTTCGCCGCGCCGGCGTTAACCTGAGCGGCGCCTGACAAGAGTCCGAGCTGGAGAAAGTTCCTTCCGTTCAGGGGCAACTGCTCCACGCTCCTGGGCCCGATCACCGTCCCGAGATCGTTGGATTGCGGGTCGATCAGGTTGGAAAGACCGCTTGCATCGACTTCTACCGTGGCCGAGGACGCAGGGCTGAGCTTGGCGTCCTCCGTTGCGTGCTGCCCGACGATGACGTTCAGTTGAGAGACTCTGAAATCGGCGAAGCTGCCCTTTGAGATCGTAATGGAATACACGCCCGGTGGAATGGAAGGGAACGAATACTGTCCTGATGGATCCGACGTGGAATTGAGAACAACGCCAGTCGCCGCCTTGGTAAGAACGACCGTCGCACCCTGAATGACGGCACCCGATGCATCTGTCACGGTCCCCTGGACGGAGGAGCTGCCGCTCTGCGCGGACGCTGAGATCAAACTGATGGAAAACACCAGGGCGCAAAGCGTCTGCCCTAAGAACCACTTCGTACGGGTCATTACGATCCTCACAGGAACGCGTTCGGCGCGGCGACCTTGCGTTGTCTTCTATAACTTGGAGTTGGCGGAGGTCATTCAGGCCAACCTAGGAACTGCGCTCCGGATTATCGCGTGTAGCAACAACACCTGACGATGCCCGTTCTCTCCTGAGTACACCCGCTGAAGCTTGTTGCAGGCGGACAGGCGCCTTCTAAGCTCGGAGCAGAGGCTGGAATTTCAGAAGAACACGCATAGGGTGCACACGAACGCCAGACAACGATTCCCATTCTGGCTGGGCCAGAGGCAGGAAGCGAGCCCTCTTCGAAGGGCAGGCAGGATTGGCGCTGTTCGTTGCACATCACAGAGAGTGGCGAATCCAATACAGCATATAGGAACGCGGATCCCATGCAGAGATCCAGCAAAAGAACCATATCAAGTCGTCACCAGCTGTGCGCTTTACTTCCCAGCGAGCCCCAGCGTATGTTTGGCCTAATCGCTATGGATCGACGCAAATTTCTCGGCGTTGCAGCCGGATCGGTGCTGAGCTCTGGCGTTGGGTCGGCAGGCGTACCGCAAGGGCCTTCCGCGCTGTCAGAACCTGCACAGTTCACGCAACCCCGGACCGGTGCCGGCCCGTTTCGCCGCATGGGCAGCGGAAAGCAGCCGCACATCTTCGTGATCACTGCGGACATGGTGAGCCCGGATCTGTATCATCCGGATCGCCCCTTCGCCAGAGAGGTGCAGATACCGAACCTCCGGAAGCTGATGGAGGACGGTACCTTCTTCTCGAATGCGTTCTGCACGGTTCCGCTTTGTGCTCCGTCCCGAGCTTCTTACTTGACGGGTCGCTATAGCTACATCCAGGGCAACGGAGAACGGGCGCCGGAGGGGCTGGAAACCCAGCTGAGACCCACCGACACGATCTTTCCGGAGTATCTGAAGGCAGCCGGATACCTCTCGCGGCAGGTTGGTAAGGGGCATGTTGGCACGAAGAAGTTTCTTGATGCATTTGGCGAGAACGACCAGCCTTGGGATCGATGGTCTCCGCCTGTGTTCGATGATGATGGCTTCCTGAATCACCAACGCGGACTGGGAGTAAAGCCCCAGAGATACTCCCGCGAGATCGTGTTTCTGCAGCAGGACCGTAAGACGCCAGGCAATTCGGCCGGTGGCTGGATCGTGCAGGAAGACGGCAAGCCCTTTCCTTTCGAGGCGCATTACTCCTGCTATCTGGCCAACCGCGCAATCAACACATTGCGGGATCTCGTACAGGTTGAGAACGCGGGCAAACACCCCATTTATCTGCAGATGGACATCTTCGATCCGCATCAGCCGTTCTCGATACCTGCCGGTTACGAGGCACGCGAGCGGGAGCTTCGCCGTAATATGAACTTGCCGGATTCCTACGAAGCCGTGCGAAAGCGGGACTTCACACGAGGTGCCGACGAACCCGAGATCCTGGACGTGTATCGAAGATACTGGGGCATTTACAACGCCCAAGCGCTTTTGGAGTACCGCGTTGCGTATGCGTTGCAGATGGAGGTTGTCGACCGAGCGGTTGGGCTGCTGCTGGAAGAGATACGTAAGCTCGGCCTGTATGACGACTCGGTGATCGTGTTCATGAGCGACCACGGCGAGATGAACGGCGACCACGGCTTTTACCTCA
>CAXTGN010000128.1:1771-10939 GCA_964243455.1 uncultured Acidobacteriaceae bacterium | reverse complement strand
CACGATAGCGCCCTTAGAAGAGGCTCGTAATCCCCCCCCTTTAGGGGGGGCCACGGCGGCAGTATTGGAGTACAACAACGGAGAGAGTAGTACGGCTACCTTCTGGGCTCCACGGTGTGCAATCGCGTATCCCGGATAGACTCACGATCTTGGCAGAGATTCCGCAAACTGCAAAGAATATACTTTCAACACGGGACCAAACGACATGCGCGCGCCGTCAAAACGTCCGTTATGTCCAATACCAGAGACACGGCCCATGGAAGTTAGCATGTTCTTACCCAAGATCGGTGCTGGCTATATCCGCTCGCGGATGATTGTTGTGCTCGTGTTTTTCGCTTTCCTTCGGAACGGCGTTGGGGAGGATGCACAGAAGCGATCTCCTGTTCAACTGGAGACAAAGCCTTTGGTGGCGCATGTGACCTGGACGGGCAAGGATGGTGCTCCTGGCAATGTCACCGCCTTGGGCCAAACGAGCGATGGCTACCTGTGGATAGGTACTTCACTTGGTCTCTATCGATTTGACGGTGTGCAATTCTCCAACTATCACGGCACTGCTCGCCGATGACAAAGGAGGGCTCTGGATAGGATTTCTGTGGGGTGGCATAAGCTATCTTAGCTCCGACGGAAAAGTTACGAACTACGACGCGCGGAACGGACGAGGGCCGAACTCTGCGACCAAGTTCATTATTAAGTCCGATGGCTCAATCTGGGCGCTTGGTGACAACGCTTTATTCCGATTGCAAGGCAATCGCTGGGAAAACTACGGGATACTCCATGGCTTGCCACCCGAGGAGCTCTTCACATTCTACTTCGACCGCCAAGGGGACCTTTGGACTGCAAAGCGCAATACGATCTTCGTGCTTCGGGCAGGACGAGGAACTTTCGAGGCTTACCCGACGAAAGCGACCTCGGTCACCGATTTTGCCGAGTTGCCGAATGGAGAGCTTTGGATCAGCGATGGCTGGAACTGCGTTCGTCCCATTGTCGGGCACTGTGATCGGTCTACAGTACCGATACGAGGAGTCGCACCTCTCCTCGTGGAACCATCTGGCACCATCTGGGTAGCGCAAGACTATCACGGCGTGTCCCATTTCCGACCTCCTATGAAAGGAGAACCGCCCACCGCTGTCGTTGAAGAAACCACGTTGACCTCCCAGCAAACCACATCTCTTTTCCGGGATCGCGACGGTGACATTTGGGTTGGAACGAATCGAGGTATTGATCGTTTCCAACCGACCTCGTTACACTCCTTGGGCGATCTGAAGCTGGAGTACTATCCCGCCCTAGCAGCCGATCCGGTAAATGGCATTTGGATTGCCCCTCACGGACGTCCACTGCTGCACGCTTACGGCACTAGCCTCACATCCATGGGACCAAGCGTAGGATCCAGTCCCGTGGTCTGCGACGGTCTTGGTCGTGTGTGGCTAGTCGATCCACTCGCCCATGCTTTGACACGTTACGACCACGGGACCGTCACAAGGGTCCCCGAACCCACCGAAATACAGGACACTGACGCGAAGAGCATCGTCATCGACAGAGACGGCGCCGTCTTGATCTCGTTCGAGGGATACGGGATGTGGCGTTTCACAACTCATTGGGAGCGGGTTGAACAGCTAGGTCTACCTCCTGACGAGCCCCTCAGCATGTACCGGGATCCGGCAAATCGTATGTGGCTCGGTTATGGCGATGGTGTGATCACCCTACACGACAGCCAAGGCTACAGGACTTTTGCGGGTAAGAAAGCTGCTTCACTGGGGAACGTATTGACCTTCACGGTTTCCCACGGCAAGCTCTGGGCCGGGGGCATTGATGGTGTCGCTGTTTTCGACCAAGACATGTTTCACCGTCTCTCCCTCACAAAGGGTGGTGCTCTGCGGGGTATTTCCGGAATCGTTGAAGACAGTATGGGGAATCTTTGGCTCAACGGAAGCACCGGCATCGTCAGAATCGCCGACCAAGACGTGCGCAAGTTTCTCGCGGATGGATCGGCTACCGATTTCGATTTACTTGATGAGAAACAGGGAGTTATGGGCACCGCCACCCAAATGAAGCCAACTCCCTCCGCTGTTGCTGATCGAGCTGGTCTCCTCTGGTTTGCCACTTCTGGAAATGTCTTCTCTCTTTCTCCTCCTGCATTCACCATGCGCACGTCAGTACCGGTGGTTGCTGTTGAGCAGGTTATCCTCAATGGCAGCCCAATACTTGATCGAGAACACATCAACGCGGAGATTACAACTCGCGCCAATCGGCTGAGAACCCTTGAATTCAATTACGTCGGCATTGACCTGGCGTCTCCAGAAAATGTGAACTACAGGTACATGCTGGAGGGAGAAGATAAATTATGGCAAGATGCCGGCGACAGAAGGCAGGCCTTTTACAGCCACCTCCGGCCCGGGTTCTATAGATTTCGGGTCCTCGCCACCAATGGCGGAGGCCAGTGGTCAGAATTGAACCGGCCTCTCAATTTAACCGTAACCCCCGCCTTCTACCAGAGGGCTTGGTTCTACGTCCTATGTGGCTTTGCCGTGTTCGGATTGCTTTACACTGGGTATCAGGCCCGTATCAACTACATCACCCATAGGCTTCGCGAGCGCTTGAGGGAGAGATCCGATGAGCGTATGCGGATCGCAAGGGAACTCCACGATACCTTGCTCCAGTCGGTCCACGGTCTTATGTTGCACCTTCACTTCGCCACTGAGTCTCTGCCTTTAGCAGAACCGTCCCGAGCAAACTTACAAAAGGCATTAGATCGTGCTGACGCTGTCATTCACGAAGGCCGCAGACGTGTACAAGACCTACGTGATGAGCGTTTAGATGCCCCCGCACTTGCCGCTCGGATTGCACAGGTCGCCAGGGAAATAGGCATCGAAGAAACAATGGCCTTTAGGCTGGTGGAAGAGGGCACTCCTCGTGAAATCCGTCTACCGGTCCAGATAGAGCTGTCTAGGATCGTGCGCGAGGCCCTCATGAACTCGATTCTCCACTCCCGCGGCTCAAGCGCTGAGGTTGTTCTAGAATACCGACGAACGAGCTTCTCCGTGAGGTGTAAAGACACGGGAATCGGCCTTCCTGCATCGGTATCTGCTGGTGGTAAACGCGCCGGTCATTGGGGTCTAGTGGGTATGCGTGAGCGTGCATCGGCAATCAACGGGACGCTGGAACTCCGCAGTACGCCAGGGAAGGGCACCGAAATCGAAGTATGTATCCCCTCCAAGAGAGCGTACGCAATACCTCGAGTCGGCAGCCGCTGGCTCCGTCGTATTCTGCCAAAGCCGCAAGAGATTGCCGGACAAGACTCTGTTCCGGGCGAACCCCTTTAGACATTTCTTTGGTTTTCTCCGCTCCTCATGCCGTTGGCGACCCTTTCGGGTTGTTGCCTCATAACCCGGGCGGGGTGTTTTGCATCCGCGAATCGCAATACAATAATTGCCCGTACCGGGGTGAGACTGTGAAATTAATTCAGGAATGACGGTGCGCCGATGACGTTTCTGCGAATATTTCTTACTTCATGGCGGCCGGGAGGTGAGCCCCATGATCGCGCTTAGTAACAAGCAAAACGCTTGGCTGCCTTGGACGCTTCTCGCACTCTTGGGCGCAGCAGCAACGCCAGCGCTTGCACAAAACACAGCATTTGGTGAGATTCGGGGTGTCGCCACAGATCCGACCTCCTCGACACTCTCCGGCGTCCGCGTGAGAGTCACGAACTTGGATGCCGGCGGAGTACAGAACCTCGTTACGAACGGATACGGTGTCTACGATACAGCTTCGAGCCTGCCAGGCAAGTATCGCCTGACGTTTTCTTTGGCCGGCTTCAAGACTCTAGTCCGCGGCCCCATCACCCTGTCTGCGGAGATGACCAGAGTCGATGCGCAACCCGCATTAGGCGAGGTCACACAAGAGGTCTTCGTCGCCTCGGATGCATCGCTATTGAGGCTGGATAGCAGTGAGCAATCGTTGACTCTTGACTCTGAAACGATGAGGGCACTGCCGCAGATCGGTTCGAATGGACAAGACTGGCGTTCGTTTGTGATCACTCTCCCTGGAACGGCGGGTACTCCATCAGCCCCACGGGGCACAGTAAATCCTGGTACCGGCGTCGCCGTAAACGGCAATCTGCCTTTCTACGCTAGCGTCCTCGCAGATGGCGCTACCGTGACGCTGCCGCAGAATGCGAACTTTGATTCTTCAGCGTTCGAAACAGTCTCGCAGGTTGTACTCACCACCTCTATTTTCTCGGCGCAGTACGGCTCCGGAGGGCGATCTTTAATCAGATCACCAAGCGGGCAGCAACCAATGGCACGGTTCTGCTTATGATTACTTCCAGAACAATGCGCTGAATGCACGGAGCTATTTCGACGATCCTCAAGCAGCAGTACCAAAGCTGCGCTTCAATCAGTATGGGGGCTCAATCGGCGGTCCCACTCTCCGAAACAAGCTCTTCTTCTACTTCAACTTCGACAAGACGGTAAACAACGGAACGTCAACAGGGGTGACAACAGTACCAACGCCAGCGGAACGCGCTGGGGTTTTTCTGATGCACTCGGGGGACCGACTCTGGATGCGAGTGGCGCTCAGCAGATCAACCCGTGTGATGGGAGCGTGCCGCTCCAGAACCAGATATTTGATCAGTCCACCTTGCAGGTAGTAGGGGGCCGGCCTTGTAGGCTTCCCTTTCCCCATAATCGAATCACCAATATCAACTCTGTTGCTAACAACCTGCAGGTGTACTATCCCGCACCGAATCGCGCTGGATTGAACAACAACTACTTCTACAGCGTACCCTTCCCTACCCCGTACACACGGATTTTTGGTCGTTAGGACTACAACATCACGACAGCAGACCTTCTGACGTCGGAGACCCAGCACTACGCCACAAAGGCATTGACGGGTGGTTCAACCCGGAAGCCTACAGGGCTGCGATGCCCGGGACTTTCGGGAACAACGGTCGCAACACGCTGTCTGGGCCGCCACTGACAGTATTGAATGCCTCTCTGAGCAAAACGTTTAAAATGACTTCTTGGACAAGCCTGCAAGTTCGGGCGGATTCCACCAACGTTCTGAATCACCCGAGCTTTGGCATTCCAGATACTAACTTCGATGATCCCGTTGATCTTGTTAGCGTTCCTGGACGCCCGTCAGGGCCGGGACAATATCGAGCACCACGGTAGGCGGACGCAACCTACAACTTAGTGCGAGATTCTCATTCTGAACCGTTACGGCAATCCCGCCTGCAGATCCTTGGATATCACAGGTGGCGGCAAGCGACCGGTTTGGTCCTCGTCCACACTTCTGCGGAAACCACCTTTATGAGCGCAGGAGCCTCTCAGGTGCATGCCGGAGGGTGGAACGGTGGAACGCGCATCGAGGTCGGACTTTCGACCTGCATCGTTGCGCTCATCACTAGACATATAGGGTATCTGGAAATAAACGGCGGAGACGTCAAGACACCTGGGGCTCATCGAATTCGCCTCAGTCTCACGTCAGAGCCATTGATTCCTATGAGGCGCGTCTCGCAATCCTGGAGTAAAGAACTTCATAAGAACGGCAGGGAGTAGATGACCATCGGCATACGCCAGTGTTGAGTCAAGCGAGACCTTAATCTCAGTTCCTTTCCCTGGATGGCTGTTGCAGACAAATTGGGCTCCAATGGTGTTTGCACGTTCGGTCATTCCCTGCAGTCCCCAGTGCCCCTCCACGCCGCGCTTCAGCAAGTTCTCTGCATCGAACCCACAACCATCATCCTGGCAGGTGAGGAGGAAGGTCCTTCTTCCATAGTGCATAGCAACAACTATCGAAGTCGCACCGGAATGGCGGAAAGCGTTTGCTAAAGCTTCTCGTCCTAAGTAGTAGAGCTCTACTGCTGCAGTTTCCCGAAGCTCCTTCGCATTACCGTGTTGTTGCACTTTGCAGTTGACAGTGCCGGAGGTGTTCAATTCGCGGGCTATGCTCTCGATTGAACTGAGGAGATGTTCACTCGGATGGTGCTCAGAGCGTAGTCGCTTTACCTGACTTCTGCCTTCACTAATGACGTCTTCCGCTCTGGTTATGGCACCATTCAGCAACTGCCGAGTACCTTCGTCCGAGGGAAGCCTTTCTGTGACCGTTTGAAATGTCAGTAGAAGGATCTGGACACCCTGTAGAAGCGTGTCGTGTAGGTCTCTCGCAATCCTCACGCGTTCCTCCGCCCGATCATTCGCACGCTCCCTAATGCGAGCGGACAAATGCCGTAACCGCACCCTAAAGAAGGTCCAGAAAAGGAACAAGGCGATCGTTGCGCACACGACCAAGAACCACGTTGTCTGATAGAAGAAGGGTTCTATCGTGAAAGGCACCGCAGAAGCGATCGGTGTCCAGTCTCCGCTGCCGTTCGAGGCTTGAACGTGGAATGAGTATCGGCCTGGCCTCAGATGAGTATAGATCGCCTCGGTGCGGTGACCCACCATTTGCCACGTTGCATCTGCTCCGTCAAGCTTGTACCGGTACGTCACTTTGTCTGGGACACTCAGATCCGCGCCGAAGTATCTGAGTCCGTTGTGGGATTCGAGTCGGGGAGGAGACTGGAACGCCGTCGGTGACCATGCCGGTGATTGAGAGATGAGGCACAGGAGGGTGCGTCAGGTGATCCGGATCGAGGCCCACAAGCGTTCCATCGGGCGCAACGAACCAGAGCATGCCGTTGCGGCCCGAAAAGGCTGTTGGATGGCGAAGCTGAATGGGAGCAGGGCCGACAAAATCGCCCTCAGTGATGGAGTCGACTTGGATCTGGTGCTGTGGATTGGAGAGGCCGGAGTTGAGTTCTGCGACAGAAATCCTGCCAATGCCACGTCTGCCGTTGAGCCAAAGATCGCCATCCCGTGCTTGAACAAGACCTGAAATGCCGCTTGCAATATCCGTATCCCAGAATCTCAGCATACGGAAAGAGTTGTTCCGCCATACTGCGATTCCATTGATGCCGGCTGCGAAGATCTTCTCCTTGGACTCCAACAGGCACATGACAGTACCTAGGCCGGGATCTCCCGACGAGAAGACAGCGGTGTTCGATCCGTCCAAAAGAGTTACAAGGCCGTGTACGTGGCCACCCCAGAGCCGGTGATGCGAGTCAATCATGAGCGCTGTGGGCGCACTTTCGTTGATCTTCGCCACTGCGCCGGCCAAGCTGGGTTCGGTGGGTTTAATCTGGCTTTTCGCAAAGTCCAGTTTCCGCCATTGCTTCTCGTCTGTGCGGAAGACGCCGTTTAGATCGTGATCCGTATGCCGACCTTGAAATGAAGCGTATGCTACGTCCCGATCTTGCTGGACAAGCCCGAAAATGCTGACGGAAGTAGCAGGGAAAAGGGGACGGACGAAGGTAGTCTTCCCGCTTCGGGCTCGCCAAAGTCCGAAGTCATCGTCGAACCATAGAAGGTGGTCAGGACCGCAGAAAACCCCAAGATAGTCGCGCTTTCCGTATTCTAGTCGCAGCTTTTCTCCACGCAGAGAGTAGAGACCGCTCGCTGGCACACCGATCCATAGTGTCCCCTCAGAATCCGCGTCGATGGCTGGTAACTCGCCGTTCGGAGCACGGAGGGGCAGTGGGTTCATTCGAGGATGTTGGAAACGATCCAAACCACGAACCCCTGCGGTCCAGATGTTACCTTCCGCATCCTCAATGGCTGCGGTGATCGTATCCGAGGATAATCCATGGCTCGCGTTGAAGAAATCAAAGGAGAGAGCCGGCGATCTCGAGTTGTCGTAAGCGATCAGGCGAGTGGTTGAGAGTACTCTGATTCTCACCAGGCCTTTAGCGGCAGGAAGGACCCACAAGGATCCATCAGAACTCGGGAAAAGTCGATTTTCGTCGCGCGAGAGCTCTACTGACACGGGATGCGCCATGTCTGCCTTCATTGCCCTGAGTCTGCCTCGGAGCGTTTTCCCGCTCAGATCGGCAAGCCACAATGTCCCATCGGAGGTTTGAGCGAAATGAGGTTCGACGCCGACTGGGATCGTGGTCCGGAGCGCATGCGCAATAGTAGAGGGCTTGTAATACACAACACTGTTTTCAAGTGCGAACCAAAGAGTTCCCTTGTCATCGGAAATGAGATCCCTCACGTTATCGTCGGGCATTCCAAGGGACCGCCCGGCCCAGCGCCAGGCCCTGTCGGACCCCAAGTGAATGACTTTGTACTCGGCTAGAGCCCAGATGCTGCCATCCGCACCCTGACGAATAGTTTCGATCTGACCAATACGTTCACCCTCTACATTATTGATGACTCTTACGTGTCCTCCCTGAATCTCCACCAAGCCGCCGCCGTCCGTTCCGGCCCAAAGAGTGCCGTCCTGCGCCGACAGCAGGCACTGGACTCCTGTTGAAGGTACAGATTGGTCTCCTGGAGGGCTGTGGAATGATACGAAGTTAAGTCCATCAAAGCGGTAAAGGCCACCGTCGGCACCAATCCAAAGATTCCCATCGGGAGCTTCAGCCAGAGCGTTAGTGCGCTGCGGAGCGCCGTTTTGTGCAGTCCAGGACGTATGCACCATCTGTGCAATGTGAACGTCTTCAGCTGAAGCGTACAAGTAAAGAAATGGATCGGCGATGAAGTAAACGAGCGTCGTGAAGAGCGCCAGTGTAATCCTTGACTTGCGGTTCAGGGGCAGCCAAAGATTACATACGCGAATTGTCTCTGCCTCCTCCACAATTGCCATCCCCGTCGCCCGTAAAGTAAGAAGGCTGCCTAGCCGCTCTTCAGATGCACAGGAGAGCATACTTCTTAGTCTTTGAAACCCCACTTTCGGGTGGAGAACAGTTCTGAATGTAAATAACCCTCCTTTGTTTGATCACATTCTGGCAGGTACGTGCGTAATCGTCGAACGGTTGCTCAAGCCCTTTGCGGAATAGAAATCGGTCGTCATAGTCTTCTGTGTCCCTCATCGGGGCGCAAGGCAGACCCATGCAAGGCAAAGGTAGAAGCGAACACTTGATTGTGAGGCCCCCAAAAGTGGGGTAGGCACCATACTCCAACTGATATCGACGTTTCGAGGGGGGGCTAGAGAATCACAGCATGTTCTACGTGCCGCCACTTACGCCAAGCATGCTTAAGCGAGTCCGAAGTTATGGCACCGAAGAGGCTGTCAGCGCTGGCGCTTTGCTCTTCGCACGCGGAGCACGGGGAACGGACTTCCTAGTCGTTC
>CAXTGN010000128.1:0-1761 GCA_964243455.1 uncultured Acidobacteriaceae bacterium | reverse complement strand
CTAGACGGGACGATCGAACTTTGCGAGCACCGGCGCAATGGTGCAACTATCGTCACAACCACGCTGGCCAAAGGACAATTTTCGGGTGAATTGGATTTTCTTAGCGGACGCGAAGTCCTGCTTAGCTGTCGCGCGGCAAAAAGTAGCAGGATCCTGCGCGTAAGCGGAGAGGAACTGCGACGTCTTATGCAAGCCGAGTTGGACATTGCCGGCCTTCTAGTTGATGTCTGGATTCGCCGACGTGCTGATCTCATCGAGCAGTCCCAGGGAGGCGTAATCGTCATGGGGTACGGCCACGATGCCGAAACCACTCGAACACAACAATTTCTGGTTCGGAACGGGTACCCTAACAAATTCGTCGACGCCGAGAACAGCCCGACAGCTGCGGTGTTGCTCGCTGGACTGAACCTCGACCGTAGCGAAACTCCCATAATCTTCTTGCCTGACCATAGGATTCTGCGCAGACCCGGGCTTGCGACACTCGCAACGGAGCTCGGAATGACCAATGTTTTCCAGACGGAAGACATGTTTGACGTAGCGATTTTGGGCGCTGGACCTTCAGGACTCGCGGCCGCGGTCTACGCGGCATCGGAGGGCTTATCAACGATCGTATTTGAGAGTACCGCCCCGGGAGGCCAAGCAGGAACAAGCTCGCGAATTGAGAATTATCTCGGATTTCCGAACGGAGTTTCGGGTCAGGAGTTGTTTTTACGAGCCGAAGTCCAAGCGCAAAGATTGGGGGCGCACTTTGCAATTACACGGACAGTTATTGACTTGAATAGCAGAGGATGTGTGCATAGTCTTCACCTGTCGTGTGGCCAGGTTGTCTCGGCGCGAACGGTGGTGATCGCTACAGGTGCGCGCTACCGGCGATTGGCAGTTCCAGACTACGAACGTTTCGAGGTTCGAGGCATCCACTATGCAGCCACGTCAATCGAGTCAAGTCGCTGCGTGGGTCAGACCGTAATCGTCGTCGGTGGCGGTAACTCTGCAGGTCAGGCAGCTCTACATTTGTCACAAAGTGCCGAGCACGTCCACCAGTTCGTGAGGGGTGCAACGCTAGAGTCGACCATGTCCGATTACCTAGTAAAGCGTCTTCGCCAGTGTCCTAGCATTACGATCCATACCAACACGGAAGTTGAAACGATCGCTGGAGAAGAGAGACTTCGCAACGTGACGGCAATCAATCGGTTGACAAACACGAAGAGCACTTACGCTGTAAGCGACATCTTCGTGATGATCGGGGCAGACCCCAACACAGGTTGGCTGCGCGAAAAGTTGGAGTTGGATCGCAACGGATTCATCAAGACCGGACATCTTGTATCTCAAGAGAATTCCCCGTTTTCTACCAGTAGGCCCGGTGTCTTCGCCATTGGAGATGTTCGCTCCGGTTCGATTAAGCGCGTCGCCTCCGCGGCCGGCGAGGGTGCCGCAGTGATATCAGATGTTCACCGGACACTTGACACTTTGTAGGAAGCGAAGCACACGACGTGATGCGAAACAGCAATTCATCCACGTTGTGGCGGAACGTATAACGGATCGATCGAAATATGGATTCTTGCCAGATTGATCGTCTTCCGTTGAATGAAGTGGATACTCCTCTTCGTCGCCTCTTTGCATCCGAAAAGGCTTTCTTGACTCATCGTTCGGGCCGCCATGCTGTTGCGTTGAAAGTGCAGCGGAGAACGGTCTGGGTCTCTAATAAGCCCTCCCTAGAAGGGAGCTTCCGCCGAGACCGTCAAGGAACCGCTAACCCGTTTC
>CAXTGN010000127.1:8865-10996 GCA_964243455.1 uncultured Acidobacteriaceae bacterium | reverse complement strand
CTGCCTCATCCTCACCGTCTCCGAAAACGGCTTCGGCAAGCGCACCGACGTCGACATGTACCGCCTCCAGACCCGCGGCGGCAAGGGCGTCATCAACATGCGCACCACCCCCAAAATCGGCAAGGTCACCAGCATCCAGCTCGTCGACGACACCACCGAGATGATGGTCATCTCCCAGTTCGGCAAAATCATCCGCATCGACACCAAGCAGGTCCGCGCCGCCGGCCGAGCCACCATGGGCGTCAAGCTCCTCGACCTCGACACCGACGACAAGGTAGCCGCCGCCATGGTCATCCCCCCAGAAGACCCCAAGACCAACAGCGAAGGCGGAACACTGCTGCAGTAAGCAGGAAACGAACTACTGGGCGCATGGTGTATGGATACGATCTATCTCGACACCTGCGCCCTTGGTCGCCTCACAGACGATCTTTTCCCAGCCCCGGGTACGCGCAGAGGCCGAAGCCGTAGCCCGCGTTCTGGATTTGGTCTTCGCCGGTCAGCTTCGCTGGATCGCCAGTACCGTTCTCCAACAGGAAATCCAGCGCAACCCTCAGCGCATACGCCGGATCGACACCCTGCGCGTGCTCTCGCAAGCCGCCGAACTCGTCACGCCTACGGAAGAGAGCATAAACAGAGCCCTTTCCTACACCCATGAAGGCTTGGGCCGGGCAGATGCGCTGCACTTGGCGGTCTCTGAGCAGGCCAGTGTCGATGTGCTGATCACGACCGATGATGCCTTCCTGAAGCGTGCGGGGACACGCCTGCACATCCATCGCCCAGAACTCCTCAATCAGTAGACTTGCTTAAACGGAGGCATCCATGGCTGCTCCCCAGTCCGTCCTCGCCAGCGACCTGAGCGACGAGGAATTCGAACGTCGCACCCTCGACGCCATTCAGCGCGAATTCGGTCCAAGTGGTCTCGTACGCTTCCTCATGGACTTCCGTTCCGGCCACGGCGATTACACGGTAGATCGCCACCAATGGCTGGACAGCGTGACGCTCGAAGATCTTGCCCAGGGTCCCGCTACTGACACCAAGCCTCAAGGTGACACCTCGTCGTTGACGCCACCGAGGTGATGGTCATCATCCAGTCGGGGGCAACTCAGACGCCCATCCGCATCGACACCAAGCAGGTCCGCGCCGAGCCTACCCTGAGCCAGCCGAATAGGTCCGAGCCACGGTGGGCGTCAAGCTCCTCGACCTCGACGCCGACGACAAGGTAGCGGCCGCTATGGTCACCCCCCAGAGACCCCCAAATAGCGGCGAGGGCGTTACGCTGCTGCAATGACCGGAATGGCACGGCTTGAGCCGTACCGCACCCAAAGCGAAGCAGATCAGGCGCGACCTTCCAAGGTCGCGCCTAAGTTCATTCCCAAGCGGGGATCCTGCTTCGACTTCTCGGCCGCGGACTTCATCTCCGTTTGGCTCATCTGAAATCCCCAGAATCCATGCTTATAAACCATGAGATCTCCACCGATTGTTAGAACCTGCAGCGATCAACTACGCAGGTCCTTTCGACTCATCCGGCTGACCCGTGGGTCGGTGTACTCCCGTCGCTATCGGCAGAAGGCGTGACGTGGGCTGGAACCTACGCAGGTCGAGTTCGGCAGGAGGCGGATCCTGCGAGCGCAGGAAGTCGGGCACGCTCAGCCGTTCGAGCACTTCGGCCTCAGTGAGAGAACTGGCTCGAGCGAATTGCGCCGCAGCCTTCTGTAACGCCTGGACAGCTCGGATGATGTCGTTGACCTCCCAGTAAACCGGGTCGGGAACCGGATCAGGACGGTTCTTGAAGTCAGCGAGCGCCGCCGCGAGGTTCCAGAAGCTGGCGTTCACGTTTTCGTAAAAGGGATTGCATTTCTGAAAGGCTTTGATCGTTGCCGCACCGGGCGTCCATGTAACCGTCGTGAGCGAAGGCGCGTCTGTCGTCGAAACAGCTCCTTCGTTCGGAAACGCCGCTTCACGAGCGAAGAAGGTCAGGTTCAGTTGGCAATTTCCGTTCGCCGCCAACGTTCGAATGTAAACGGCGAGGCCGTTCCAGGACGACGCTGTCGCGACCTGCAGTGTCACCTCTTCCGCGATGACAGTCTCGCTCTTGTCAGCGGTTGATGAGTCCTTAGCTTTGGTGAGCATT
>CAXTGN010000127.1:3254-8855 GCA_964243455.1 uncultured Acidobacteriaceae bacterium | reverse complement strand
AACCTTGATTGTGGTCCAGTTGCCGGCCTGCGTCGCGCCAGCTTCAAGCCCGTCAATCGTCCAGCTGATCGCGGCATTGGCTGTGCCGCGGACGCGGATGAAGATGGGCTGCTCGACCAGAGAATGGGTGCGAAAGTAGCTGTAGGCCGCTACGGGACAGGCATTCCCGGGTTTCATCTCGAATGACGTTGGCTGAGTCTCAGTGAAGCCGCCTTTCGGAATGGGCGCATCCTCGGTGACTTCAATACTGCGAAACGGAATATCAAAGAGCGGGAAGATGTTGTCCCTGCCGACGTTGTTGGTCGTCGAGGAACCAATGTGGGCTTGCAGCAGGGCGTTGAACTCGGTATAGCCATTGCCGGCGGGCTCTCCGGTAAGGCGGTTAAATGTCTCGCCCAGGGTGGACCCCCCGGCGCGAATCACCGCCTTCAGAGTGAAGCCGCGCTGAAAGACAAGATAGTTGATGAAAAGGATGCCGCAGCCGTAGGAAAACACATCCTGGTCTGTGTCGAGCTTAAAGGTCACGTAGTCAGTCCGCGGCGCGATAACAGTAGGAGTGGTTTGGCCGTTGAGCCAGGCGTTAACTCGCGGGCCCTGGCCGGCGTCGTAATAACCCGCCGGGTGAAGGAGTGCACCTAGCAGGTTCGAAAGACCCTCTCCGGGGCTATGGCCTGCGTCCCAGCCGTAGCCGCTGAAACCCATCATGATCTCGGCCAGTTCGGCGACAAAAACGAAGAGCGGGAACTGAATGATGGCTTCACTCAGGTCGGGTCCAGGCAGGGGAAGTGGGTCTGGCGGAAACAGCGACGGGGGTGCCGGTGGGGGTGGAACGAAAGCGCGGCGAACGACGATGCGGCTGCTTTGCTCGGTTTCATACCCGTAGTTCCACCCATTGGCATTGGAGGTCGGATCGTCCGCCAGAACCACCACCCAGACCGTATGGGGAGAGGTGTTACCCGCTTCAAAGTTTGTGCTGAACAAATCATTCAGGCGGGCAAGATCGTTCTCGCAGCTCTGGCCGATGTACCCCGCACGCTGGCGAGCTCCGGGATCCGACTCGGCTGTGACAAGGAAGTTTTTAGTCTGGGCGATGATCTCGTAGCCAGCAAAGTAAGTGGGCATAGTGATCTCTCACGAAAGGGGATGGCATTGACGGCCCGTGGTCAGCGATTCCACATCCGTGTCCCTTCCAAGTCAAGGAGTAACGAAGCCCCGCCGCCTTCTGCCGACTTTTGCATCGTTCCTTATTTGCCGAACGAGACCGCGAACGTTCATACCGAACCCATAGGATTCCTGTTGACCGGAAGCCGCGCCGCTCCTATGCTTGCGCCCGCAGCAGAAATCGGCCCCTCTACACTCCATAACGCAAATAAGGAGGAAGCATGACAGGGATCAGAATTTGTTTCATCAACCCGGATGGCAGCAAGGTGTGTTTGCGCCTGCAGGGCGGGGGGATCCAACCGCCGCCCGTCCACCCCGTGCCAGGCGGTACGCAGACCGGTGGAAGCTCAGGAGAGCCAGGCTCTGGCGGTTCGAGTAAGCCAGGCGGGGGCAGTGGGAAGCCCATTGTCAGAGAGGATCTCCTGACGGATCTGTCCCTTATTGACTCGGTCTACTCCGCTTCTTCGAAGATCTCAGACACGGACGCTCGCTCCGCGATGCTGGAAGCAGTCGAAACAGTCCTCAAGAAAATGCAGGGGAAAGTACACGGGAGCGGTTTCACTATCGAAGTGGATAAATAGCGTCACCGGTGGGATGGTGGCCCACTCATAAGGTCAGGCACGAACGGGTGCCCCCATCATCGCTGCAAGCGATGGGTGGGATTCCATTCTGCCGAAGGCCGAAGCGCAGCGCACGATAACGACTAAACTGCTCTCCGACATGCCTCGTCGAGGCCTCCTGCATCCTCCTGCATCCTCCAAAAATCTGTTGGGGGTGGTCCACCCATTCTTGAAGGGCCACAATGTATGCCCACCAACCCCGCGCGGCTCCTTCCGAGATAGGCGGAACCCGCTCCCGTCGGTCAGCAGCCGTACTTTGGTTAGCCACGCTCTGCCGTTCCAATCGAAGTGAACCTAACTCTTCATCGCAGCCTCAATACTCCGAATCAGCGTAGGGGCGTCGAACGACCCCTCGTGCTGCTGCCCATTGATATAAAACGTGGGTGTGCCGCCGACACCGCTGGCCTCACCGCTCTCCAGATCGGCAGTCACATGATCTTCGTACTGCCCATCGTCCAGAGCCTTTTCCAGCCCCTTCGGGTCGAGGTGAAGCTCCTTGGCTAAGGTCGCGAAAAGCTCGGGGCCGAGGTCGTCCTGATTCTCGTAGAGACCGTCGTGCATGGGCCAGAACTTGCGGTGGGCCGCCGCGAACTCTGAAGTCTCCGCCGCAGGCTCTGCCATGGGGTGCTGTTCCAGCGGGAATTGCCGGAAGACAAAGCGCAACTGGTCGCCGAAGTGCTTCTGCACATGCTTCACAATCGGGTACGCCTGACCACAGGTCGGGCACTCGAAATCGCCGTACTCCACCAGCGTGACGGCTGCGGAAGCAGGGCCCTGGGCATGATCTCCGTCGTGTACTGCGGTTTTCAGCTGCGACATCAGTTCACCTCTCCCCTCTGAGATGCCCGGGACGCCAGGTGGCCGATGGAACTTACCTGCACCACATGCTCAGCCCTCTTCGGCCGGTACACGTACGTAGCAAAGGCATAGCCCCAAGGCACAGCGGCAATCGGCAGGATCACCCAAAGGAAGGCCGACGTGGTGCCCTCCGCCGGCGAGCCGGCCAGCGTGCCCTGTCGCCACAGCGGGTACGCCACCAACCCCAGCCACAGCACCTTGTAGAAGACCTCCAGCAGCACGATCGGCAGCATCTTCACGGGACGCAGAATGCCCAGCCCCGCCAGCGTCGCAAAGGCCGTCCAGACACACCACGCCACCGCATCCATCGGCTCCCACGGCCCGCGGTGCGTCAGAACGTGCGTCCAGGTCTGCCAGCCCAGCACAAAGAACATCAGGACATACAGCAGTCGCAACAGGTAGATGTTCATCCTGCGGACGCCGTCGTGCCTCGGGTCGCATTGGAAGAGTGCTTTGGGATGGAAGGTCATGGGTTCCTTTCTTCTCTCTGCTGGGGAGACCGGGCCCGCCTTCTGACTCTTTGATTGCGCCATATACCGGCAACCGGACACCCAAAGAGCTTCCGGATCGGTAAAACATTCCAGCACCACCGCTTGCGTGCAATCAAGTACTGTTCCGCTACGATAAAGGTTCCGGGAAATCTCAACAGCTCCGGGAATCCCCGGAGTCGCACCGATCATCAGCCCTAAGTAGCGTTATTTGAATACTCTGCCTGGAAGTTTTTTAGCTGCGTACTTTCCAGAATTGCCCACGGCAAGTTGGGCAAAGAGAAACCTTAGCGAAAAGGTGGGGGGGGGGGGCTTCCGAAAGCGGTTGCCATCCGGGCATCCCCGCTCGTACCATCCCTGGGGTCGAAGGTGCTCCCGATGAGGCGAGCACGGAGCGGAGAAGCATGCGATCCCAGCCATCATCGCCGTCGGGGAGAACACTGTCCCTGACAGCAGTCCTGATCTTCATCACATCTTCCGCCGCTTGTGGTCAGTCACAGCCCACTACGCCGCGTCCCTGCGACCTCGTTGCCGCCGCCACGCCCTGCGTAGCCGCGATCAGCACCACGCGCGCCCTGTACAGCGCCTACACAGGCCCGCTCTACCAGGTCACGCGCCACTCCGATGGCGAGACCAAGGACATCGGCCTCCTCTCCGACGGCTACGCCGCCGCGAACAAGCAGGACAACTTCTGCTCCACCACGACCTGCACGATCACCCGCATCTACGACCAGTCGCCAAACCACAATGACCTCACGCCCGCGCCTCCGGGGGGCGCCGCCAAGGGGCCCGGTCCCGGTGGCTACGACACCCCCGCAGTCGGCAACGCGGTGGCGATCACTGTCGGCGGCCACAGGGTCTACGGCATCGCGGTCACTCCCGGCATCGGCTACCGCAACGACACCACCAGGGCCATCCCGGCCCGTGGCGAGCCGGAGGGCGTCTACATGGTCAGCTCCGCCCTGAACCTCAACGGGAAGTGCTGCTTCGATTTCGGCAACGCCGAGGTAGACAACAACGACAACAAGGCCGGCCACATGGACGCGATCAACATCATGTGCCACGGTGACCCCTGCCATCCAGACGCCGGGCTCGACATGGAGGACGGAATCTACGGGCACCTCGCCATTCCCGCGGGCACCACCTTTGTCACCGATATGGGCGCCAACGACGGCCGGCACACCTACGCCATCTACGGCGGCAACGCCCAGGCCGGACGCCTGAACAGCACCGGCCAGCTTCCCCTTCCAAAGGGCTATCAGCCGATGCTTCAGGAAGGAGCGATTATCCTCGGCATTGGCGGCGACAACAGCAACTGGGCCGGGGGCTACTTCTTCGAAGGCGTGATGACGAAGGGTGCACCCGCCAAGGAGGCCATGGACGCCGTCCAGAGCAACATCGTGGCTGCCGGCTATGCTGGACAGCTTCAGCCGTGATTTTTGCAGTGGGACGTGCGGCAGCGCGACTCAAGGGCGGATGCTTGCACCCAGTATTCGGATCCAACGCCCTTTCGGGCGTTCTGGATCCGGTGCCGAGCACCGAAACTGCTCCCCCAAAGTGCGCGGATAGCTTGGAAGACGTTGTCTGGAGACGAAACTACTAGCAAATTCTATTGATGACAAGGAAAAAGGGTGTAACGTGCTCCTGTTCCCAGAACGGAGCACGACGATGGCGCAACACACAGGTACCGTGGCCTGGTTCAACAACGCCATGAGGTTTGGCTTTCTCAAAGAGGAAGGTCAACCCGCGATTTTCTGCCACTACACAGCAATTCAGACGAGCGGATTCAAGACCCTCATTCAGGGGGAAGCGGTCGAATTTGAAGTCGTCCAGGGGCCGAGAGGTCCCCAGGCGTCCATCGTTAAGCGACTGAAGTAACGAGACGCACCCGTCGCGTAGGGCGAGAGAGTCCAGGCCCAGCGGTAGGTGTTCAGGTAAATGATGCACCCGGCGCAGCCGACTCGAAGTGCAGGGTCGCCGCTCAGTGCCCTTTGTACGCTACGTACAACTGCGGAAACTGCTTTTTGAGCGTCTCCAGCTTAGGACGATCGCACACCTGGATGTATGGGTTGTCAGGGTTGTTCATGGCGTAGTCCTGATGGTAGTCCTCCGCGCGGTAGAACCCCGGTGACGGTGTCACCTCGGTCACAATCGGCTGAGAAAACACCTTTTCGGAGGTGAGTTGAGCGATGTAGGCCGTCGCAATGCGCTTCTGATCGGCGCTCTCTGTGAAGATGGCTGAGCGGTAAGAGGTGCCCTGATCCGGCCCTTGCCGATTCAGCGTTGTGGGATCATGGATCGCGAAAAAGACCTGAAGGAGTTCTCCATAGGTGATCCTCGACGGATCAAAAACCACCTCCACGGACTCCGCATGTTTGGTCGTTTCTGTGGTGACCTGCGCGTAGGTGGCCGTATCCCTGGCCCCGCCGTCGTAGCCCGCCGTGGTTTTCAGCACGCCCTTCACGTGCTCGAAG
>CAXTGN010000127.1:2897-3231 GCA_964243455.1 uncultured Acidobacteriaceae bacterium | reverse complement strand
CGCCGTCTCCCGCCCCGGCTTCGAGGCCAGGGTCTCGTCCGTTTTCGGTCCGGGTACGGCCGGAATCGCTGCCTGACAGCCCGTGCCCAAACCAAGCACCAGGAGGCCCAGAATGGTGAATCGCCTCGTAAGTGTTCCCGCACGCATACCCGATTTCATCGTCGCTCCAACCACCCACACTTCTGTGACGCTTACGCGGCAGGGAGTGAAGCGGATTTGTTTGCGCAGGGTCTCTGCCGCGAAAGACATCCCCACCCTCGCCTTCTTCATCCACCCTACGAACAAGACGAAAGCGAGAAGCCGAATTGTCCGAGCACCATCACGAATCCAAAGA
>CAXTGN010000127.1:0-2887 GCA_964243455.1 uncultured Acidobacteriaceae bacterium | reverse complement strand
CGCCCCGCACGCGGTCCACGAGGAAGAAACAAAAGGACCCCACGATCCGAAGATCATCAATCCCAAGTTATCGTCAGACATCGCGTATTGGTCTAAGGAATTCGGCGTTACCGGAGCTGTCCTCCATGAGGCCATCCGGAGCCACGGCACACACGTAGACAAAATCCGCGCCGCCCTTCACCCCACAAAAACCGCGTAGGTTCCGAAAGCAGAGAGCGTGGAGGATTAGTGGACGCCACGCATTTTGCGGTCGTAGGTTCCCATCTGGTCGGTAACGATCTGGGTCGTCTTTGTGAGTGCGGTCACCGCCATGGGATCCAGGTCGGCCCAGCGCCGGGTGATGTGCTGCATGGGCGTGGAGTCCTGCAGAATTTGGCCATCCTGTCCGACCATGGAAGCGAACACCAGCGAGACCGTCTTCTGCAGAGTATCGATCGTGATCTCGCGCACACGATAGCCGATGTCGACGCATGCATCCAGGTGCGCTGCATCGGCTGAGCCCCAACCGGTCAGGTCCCGTCGGCAGGCTCTCGGCTTCTTGTACTGCGTAAACATGGAGATGGTGTAAACGCCCTTGTTTTCGAAGTCCGCGTAATTTCGGTCGAGCCAGGGAGTGTTTGAAACATCCGGGATGTATACGTCCTGGTCGGCGTCGCCCGCGACAGGGATCGGGTTTGTCCACTGCTGCGTCTCGTCATACACCTGCGACGGTGCTCCCAAGGCGCCACGCTGCACCACTTGCTGCCCCAGGCTCAATTTGGCCGCACCCACGGCCAGCAGCGAGAGCCAAACCATCCGTATAAGAGTCCTCAACAGCAACCGACGCATATTCATACCCGTGTGACCCAAGGGTACAGCCAAAGGAAAGCAGCGATAAACACAACCGTTACACCCGCATTTCACGGTAGCGCGAGTGCAGGTTACGCAGCGCAAACAGCCAGTGCTGAATTTAGCGATCCTGCGCGGGGTGTCCGGGTCAGGCAGCCTCCGCTTTGGTCCGGACCTAAAGTTCCCCAATAGGAGGTTTCGCCCCAAATAAGGGAATCATCTGGACCGCATGTCGCTCCACCGAAAGTTGGACTGCGATTCATCCTTTGGGCCGATGACGGCCCTGGCAAAAGTGGCGAGGATAAGTACAGACACCTCCTCGACGAGGCAAGAAAACCCTCCCTACAGCGTCCCGAAACGGACGCTGTGATTTTTGTGGGCCACCTTCGGAGAGGACACAACCGCGACATCGGATGTGCTTCCGGGTTCTCACGTACAGAGGTTGTTATGCCCGGACCATCCACACTTCTGCTCACCCTTGCTCTTTTGGCCATACCCGTTGTCGCGCAGAGCACCGCCGAACCCAACCAGCCCAAAGGCTATCCGCAGGACGGCTACGGGCAGCAATACCAGGCACCGCCTGCTCAGCCTTACGCGCAGCAGCCCCCTGATCCCAACGCACAGGGCTACGCGCAGCCCTACGACCCTAACGCGCCTCAGGCCGCACCCGCCCCGCCCGCTCCTCCGCGGGTGGACAGTGAAATGGAGGTGCCCTACGCGTACCCGCCTGTCGTTGCCTATCCCTATCCGTACCCCTACGCCTATGGTTACCCTGCGTTCGGCATCGGCCTGGGCTTCGGCTACGGATATCCGGGCTACTACCGCGGCTACCCTTACCGCGGCGGCTACTTTGGCCGGCCTGGCTTCGTGGGGGGCTACGCGCGAGGCGGCTTCCGCGGCGGTCGTCGCTAGCTCTCCGGCTCAGCCTCAGAGGGAAGGCACAAGGTGCATCCTTGTGCCTTCCCTGCCCCGCAGCAGACTTCCAGTTCAGGGAGCAGAGCTTTGGGGCGATTGCTGGTAGATACCAACGTTGTCCTTGGTGATAAGCGCACTGCCTGTATCGACGAAAGCGGGAAAGGGCGACTTGAAGTTGACGCTGTAGTCATGTTCCCAGCCGGTGTGTGGACTGCGGTACGCGGCATCCAGTGCTTTCATGCCTGCGTAGCCCATAGTCCAGGGTCTCTGTGAGACTGTCGCGTCGATGGTGCCGTCAGCGATCAGAGTCAGGGTTTCCGGGTCGACATCCATGGCGATCAGTTCACGATCCGTCAGGTGGTTGCGTTTGAGCACCTCGGCCACGGCCTTTCCCGACTCGGATTCAAGGCAGATGAAGGCGTCGATCTTGTCGGCACCGGTGCGATGGACATACTGCTCGGTCTGGTCGAAGGCGTTGGTCGATTCACCTCCCGTCGAAACAATGCCCACAACCTTGATCCCGGGACTGTTTCCAAAGCTCTCCTCGTACCCCCGCATGCGATCGTCCAGATTCGGCTGGCCGGGAATGCTGTAGAACACAACGTTGCCCTTGCCATGGAGGCGTTGAACCACGCGCAGTCCACCGAGGTGCCCGACCTCCAGATTATTTGTGCCGATGAAGTAGAGCCGCTCGGAGAAGGGAGCGTCGGAATCCACGGTGATCACGGGAATTCCCTGACCAATGGCAGAGGCGATATCCGAGTGCAGCGCGCTCGCCGCGGCGGCGGAGACGAGAATGCCTGCGGGATGACGAGCCACCGCATCGGAGAAGGCGCTCGCTTCCGCAGCTGGATCGTAGGTTTCAGGGCCGGCAACCACAGGGGTGACGCCGTATTCCTGAGCAGCTTGCCGGAAGCCTTCCTGGACGTTTTTCCAGTAGGGGAGTTTCAGGTTGGGGGCCACAAGATAGAAGGTGTCGTGGGTGGATCGGTAATGGCATCCGCCCAGGGCGAGGCAACCAGCCGCGCTTAGAACGAAGACAAGGGCCTTCAACGATTGGCGCATGGGATCTCCCGAGGTCTGACTCCGCAGATCTTTGCGGCCGGTTGGGTGCCGCGGAAGATTGCGGGCCTGAGGAGCCGAA
>CAXTGN010000126.1:1245-11098 GCA_964243455.1 uncultured Acidobacteriaceae bacterium | reverse complement strand
GTCCACGGCGAAGCGGGTGGAACGCGGAAGGGTTGTCGGGAAATCCAGAGAAACCTCTTGACAGGTGTAGCGCGTGGGTGTTGAGATGCACCGCGCAG
Source organism: uncultured Acidobacteriaceae bacterium (assembly GCA_964243455.1). Taxonomy (GTDB): domain Bacteria; phylum Acidobacteriota; class Terriglobia; order Terriglobales; family Acidobacteriaceae; genus Granulicella. The sequence goes on along the minus strand of CAXTGN010000126.1, from coordinate 11,000 downwards.
TTAAAGGTTTAAATTTTTGGAGCGCCAACCAATGAAACGCAAATTCCGTGCGATGCCGGCCGCCGCCTGTCTCCTCTCGCTGCTTTCTGTGGACGCGTCTGGCCAAGCCAACCGCGGATCCATCAGGGGCGAGGTGCACGACCAACAAAACGCGGCAGCGCCCGGGGCCGACCTCACCCTCAAGAACGAGCAGACCGGTGCTGTCCTGAAATCCAAGTCCACCGTCACCGGTGATTACTCGTTCGTGGATCTGGCTCCAGGACTTTACACGCTGCAGACCACGGAAGCCGGCTTTGGGCAGACAGTGCAGCAGCACATCGTGGTTGCCGTAGGGTCCACGCTGTCTTTGGACGTGACGCTGGCACCCAAAAACGTGGAGCAGAACGTGACGGTGAGCGCGACCAACGACCAGGTCGAGACCCAGACGTCAGAGATCGGGACCGTGATCACCCCACGCGAGATCGAAGACCTTCCGGTGCCGATGAGCAGCGACATGCGGAATCCATTGAGCTTTGTGACGTTGACGCCGGGCGTGGCCGGCTCCGAGCCAGGCGCACAGTCAGACTATCGTTTGCACATCAGCGGCTCGCCGAGCGACTCCAACGAGACGTACATCGATGGTATTCCGGTGGCCAACACGGAGTTCTCGGGCGATGTTTCGCTGAACCATCCCCCCATCGACGCGATCAGCGAGTTCAAGGTCATCAACAACAACCAGAGCGCGCAGTATGGCTTTGCGAGCAGTGCGGTTTCCTTTGCATTCAAGTCGGGCACCAATGCCTTTCATGGCAGCCTGTTCGAGTTTTTGCAGAACGACAAACTGGATGCAAACGATTATGTGAGCAACGCCCTCGGCCAGCCGCGTGCACCGCTCAAACAGAACGAGTATGGCGGGACCTTTGGCGGTCCGGTCCGCATTCCGAAGCTGTATAACGGACGCGACAAGACCTTCTTCTTTGTTGAATACACGCAGTTTTCCTGGCGTCCGAGTTCCAACAACGCCAGCCTGACGACCTTTCCAACGGCCTATCGGGGCGGCGACTTCACCCAGGCTTTGGGTACGCAGATCGTGGACGCCAGCGGTACGCCGATGACGGATGCGCTGGGACGCCCGATCTACAACGGCGAGATCTACGATCCGCACTCCAACCGCACGGTCACTGGACCGAACGGGCAGCAATACATTGTGCGCGATCCATTCCCGAACAACATGATCCCGAGCGGAAGCATCAGTGCGGTCTCTGAGAACGTATTGCAGGCGTTCCCGACCGCGACCAACGACGGGATCAACAACAACTACTTCCGTGTGCAGTCGACCAAGAACGACGAACACCGGCTGGTGGTGAAGATCGACGAGAACATCAACAGCAAGCACAACGTATCAGGGAGCGTTTTCCTGGGAGCTTACAACAACGGCAACAACGGTGTGCTCAACGCTTACAGCAGCTCTGCTGTGGTGGCGCCCACCACACAGCTACGTTTCTCGTATAACTACACGCATTCGCCCCGCATAACAAATAACCTGAATGCCGGTTTCTTACGCGACACAAACACAAGTGGTCCCAGCACCCTGGGTCCCGGCCTGAGCTCGCTCGGGATCAATGGTCTGCCCACGCCTCCGGGAGCCGCACCCTTTCCTTTCATCAACCTGCTCGGCGCACTGTCGACGACGGTCGGGTCAGGCGGATCAAGCATCGTGGCCGAAAACCGCTTTCTGGTGAACGACAACCTGAGTCTGACCTATGGACGGCACAGCCTCACCGTCGGTGGGGAACTGCGACGGTTGCAGCGCAACGAGACCGGCGTCGGCACACCGCAGTTTGCCTTTGACCCTACAGAGACAGGGCTGAATGGCATCGGTTTCGCTAACGGTACAGCGGAGTCCATTCCGGTGGGCACGGGCAACTCCGGCGCGAGCTTTCTGGTGGGCGCGGTTGATTTTTCGAACGCAACCTTTCCGATCGAGCAGGGGTACAGGTGGCTGCAGACGGGCGTTTATGCGCAGGATGACTGGAAGGCCCGCAAGAATCTTGTCCTGAACCTGGGCGTGCGTTACGACGTGATGTTGCCCCGTACCGAGGTGAACGGCTACGTCTCCACCGTGAACGTGAACCTCCCGAACCCTGCAGCTGGTGGTTTGCCGGGGGCATACGAGCTCTACGGCAACGGAACGGGACGGAATGGTCAGAAGCGCATCGGGGTGACGGATTTCAAAGGCATCCAGCCGCGGCTTGGGTTTGCCTGGACGCCGTTTCCCGATCAAAAGACGGCTGTCCGTGGCGGGTTCTCCATGGTGCGGCCTGACGGCAATGACAATCTCGAGAACGGCATTGGCTCCGCGGAGTACAGCATCGGGTTTTCGGGCAGTGCAAGCGCAACGAAGCCCAGCGACATCGCAGGCGATCCCGCGTTCTTCTGGGACAACGGCTTTCCTACAAGCGGCGTGACGCCACCGGTGCTTAGCCCGGGGATCCTGGTGGGACTCACGAATCCGGCGATTATCTACCCCAAGGCAGGTGCACCGCCGATGCAGATGAACTGGGCGCTGCAGATCCAGCAGGAGGTGCCGGGAAAGATGCTTGCGTCGATCGGCTACGTCGGATCGCATTCGTATCACATCGGTGTGTGGTCCAAGCCGAACGAGATCAACTACGCCAACGTGCAGAAGTATGCTCCCGCAGCGGCAAGCGTCGGTTTGCCGCTGAACGCATTCCTGGCGCAGCCGATCAACAGCCCTGCTGCGGCCGCGGCCGGCATCACAGCACCATGGGCAGGATTCGCCGCGGCGGTAGGTCCATCGGCTGCGACGATTGGCCAGGCTCTCAGGCCCTTTCCGCAGTACGGCAGCGTAGACAATCCGATCAATCCGATCGGCAGCGTCTCCTACAGCGGTTTGCAGACATCCTTGCAACGGCGTTACAGCAACGGCCTGACGTTCCTGCTGGCGTACACCTTCTCGAAGACGATCGGCAACGTAGACTCGAACAACGGCGCGAGCTCGGGTGCGGAGAATGCGCAGTACTCAGCCTCGTTCTATCAGGACTACTACAATCCTCGGGGCGCGCGTGCGGTGACCAGTTCGGATATTCCGCATGTCGTCGCGCTGAGCTATACGTATGAGCTGCCTGTTGGTCAGGGTAAGGCATTCCTCAACAAGGGCGGCATCACCAATGAGGTGCTGGGCGGATGGGAGGTCTCCGGTATTCAGCAGTACCAGAGCGGCCGGCCGATCCACATCGAGTACGACGCCTTCGGTACGTCCAATCCTTACTTCGCGACGGACGGCTATAGCTTCCGGCCTAACCTGGTTCCGGGCGTGCCGCTGCGCAATCCGTCCTACAGCAGAAGCTGCTCGGGCCCAATCCTCCCCACGCAGGTGGGTCGCGCGCCATGCCAGTTCTATATCAACCCAGCGGCCTTTGCGTTTCCGGCAGCAGGCGACTTTGGCAATGCACCCACCTTTATCTCGGCCCTGAGATTGCCGTGGTTCCTGAACGAGAACCTGTCCGCGACGAAGCGCTTCAAGCTGTATGAACGAGCCAACCTGCAGTTCCAGGCAAACTTCTTCAATGCGTTCAACCGCGTTGTTTTCTCCAACGGTGGCAATGCAAACACGTTTATCTTTAACAACGCCCCTGCAAGCCTGTCGCAGGCGGCGCTGGCGAACTCAAACAGCGTGTTTGGCATTCTGACAGACCAGCAGAATGGTGCAAGGATGATCCAGTTTTCACTGAAGTTGGAGTTCTAGCTTGGGCTTTCGGTCAATAGTTGCGGGTGTGGCGATCTGCGGTGTGCCCTTCGGCATGGCGCAGACTGCCTCATCCGCACTGGAAGGACATCTGCGTGCAGCACAGCAGGCGCAGGCGGTGCAGGACTGTCACACGGCCGCACGGGAGTACGGCAGGGCCGTGCAACTCATGCCACAGAATGCCGAGTTGCGGACCAACGAGGGCATCGCATTGTACTGCGACGATCAGGCGGATGCGGCTATCCAGGCTTTGGAAAGGGCGGAGTCTTTGAACGCAACCCTGTTTGCTCCGCACCTTTTCCTCGGTCTTGCGTGGAACCGATCGGCAATGTATGACAGGAGCGCAAAGGAGTTGAAGATCGCGCTTCGTCTGAACCCCGAAGACCTCCAGGCAAACCTGTGGCTTGGCTACACCTATGCAACGCAAAGCCAGCACGCTTTGGCTGCCGAGCAGTTCGGGCGGGTACTGGCCATCGATCCACGCAACGTGGATGCGCAGTATGCAATGGGGGAAAGCTACATCGCGGTCGGACAGGAGAAGGCGCGTGCGTTGGCGGCTCTTGCGCCCAGCGGGCCGTGGCTCCTGCAACTCGCCGGTGAGCAGCAGGAACTCAGTGGCGATACGGAAGGCGCGAAGGCAACGTTGGCGGAAGCAGCGAAGCGAAAAGAGGCAGTGGGCAGTGCGGGAGCGGCGCTGGAGAAATCGCTCTATGAGCAGGCGAGAGAAGCGGAACGAAGCGCTCAGGCCGTCTTCGCGGCCATTCTGCGTGATGCGCCTGACTCTTACAGGGCTCATGAAATTCTCGGTGACAGCTACGCGGCCAAGCAGCAGCAGGATGCGGCCATGGGAGAGTACCGCGCGGTGTTGCAAGTGAACCCGAGCTTGCCGGGAATCCACGAGGCGCTCAGCTACTGCCTTATGTTGCAGGAACGCTATGCGGAAGCCGTTGCGGAACTACGGGCTGAGCAGCAACTCCAGCCTCACTCCGCGCAGGTGCTCACGGAACTCGGGCGCGTTCAGATGGACAGCGGCGATGGCGCGGGTGCCATGACGACACTGCGCTCCGCGACCGCATTGAGCGACGCGCCTGCCGATGCCTATGCCTTGCTGGGGAAAGCGCTCCTGCGTAGTGGCGACGCACAAGGCGCGATCAAGAACCTGGAGATCGCTACGGCAAAGGACGCCAACAATGCGCAGCCGTATTACCTGCTGGCTAGGGCGTATCGTGCGACGGGGAACTCGCAGGCAATGTCCCAGGCGATGGGGAAGTTTCACCAGCTATCGGAGGATGAAGCAGCGCAACGTGCGCTCCAGCGCACCACGCTCGGACTGCACGCTGCTCCTCCGTTGCTCACCGCGCAGGACACAAAAGAGGCGCAATCCCCCGAGATCAGGAAACCTTGAAGACAGCAGATCAAGGCTGTTGAGACGATCGGTTCAAAACTTATGCGAGCGGAGAAGATGGCGATGGACGTGAGTCAAACAGCTGAGCAATATCCGATGAAGGAAGCGGTCCTGATTACGAGCGGCGACCTGCGCGAGGCAGCCAACGTGACCTGCTGGCCGGCACAGCGTGAGCTGGAAGAGCAGCTTACGCGGTGCTTTGCGGAGCAGGGCGTCGTCCTTCGGCGTGCGTTTCCGATAGACCCGGTGAAGGGTCACGGCTTTGTGTCAAGTCAGCGCATGGGTATGAATATCGCGGCAACCATCGATCCGGAAGCGAACCTTGTGTTCGCAACCGCTGCCTGGCAATACACGCATCACGTACTGCCCGGGTTAAGACGCCATCGGGGTCCCATCCTCACCATAGCCAATTGGTCGGGGCAGTGGCCCGGGCTCGTGGGCTTGTTGAATCTGAATGGTTCGTTGGTGAAGGCTGGCGTGCCTTTTTCAACGTTGTGGAGTGAGCAGTTCAACGACGAGTACTTCCTTGGACGGCTTCGGGAGTGGATCGCTAAGGGCTCCGTCACGCATGACCTGTCGCATGTGCGCTCGCTAAAACCAGAGAGCCTGCCGGCCGATGCGGGAACGCTGGGCAGCAACCTTGCGCAGGAGCTTCAGGCCCGTAAGGTGATTCTGGGTATCTTCGATGAGGGCTGCATGGGCATGTATAACGCCATCATCGATGACGAAATGCTGAACCCGGCCGGCTTCTTCAAAGAGAGGCTGAGCCAATCGGCGCTGGTGGCCCGGATGAGAACCGTACCCGATGCCGAAGCGCGGGCTGTCCGCAACTGGCTGGACGGAACAGGTCTAACGTTTCACACCGGTTCTGATCCCAAGGCTGACCTCACCGACGAACAGATCCTGGAGCAATGCAAGATGTATATTGCGGCCACACGCATCGCAGATGATTTCTCCTGCGACTCCATCGGCATTCAGTATCAGCAGGGGCTGAAGGATATGGTGCCCGCGTCCGACCTGGTGGAGGGTCTGCTGAATAATCAGGAGCGTCCGCCGGTGTATCGCGAAGGCACAGGCGAAGAGCTCTACGCAGGCGGACCATTGCCGCACTTCAACGAGGTAGACGAGTGCGCGGGGGTGGACGGCGTTGTCACCAATCGTGTGTGGCGTGCTCTGAAGTTCGATCCGTCGACCACCTTGCACGACGTGCGATGGGGCGCCGACTACGAAGGCCAGTTTGTGTGGGTGCTGCAGATCTCCGGTGGCGCGCCGCCCAGTCACTTCGTCGGAGGTTTTGCCGGCGCAGCCAGCGATCGGCAGCCAGCGATGTATTTTCCCCTGGGCGGCGGCACGCTGAAGGGAGTCGGACGGAAAGGGCCCATCGTGTGGAGCCGCGTCTTCGTGGAAAAGGGGGCGATGCACGTGGACCTCGGTCTCGGCTCGGTGCTGGAGTTGCCCCGCGAGGAGACCGAACGCCGATGGCAGGCGACCACCAGCCAATGGCCCATGGTGAGCGCTGTCTTTCATGGCGTCTCACGCGACAGTTTCATGGGTCGTCACAGGGCCAACCACGTGAGCATCGCGTACACCCCCACTGCGGAGGATGCACTCAGGGCCCTGTCTGTGAAAGCAGCGATGTTTCATGAGCTCGGTATCTCCGTTCATCTCTGCGGCGATGTGAGCATCGCGTAACGGCGCAGGTGTAACGTTCAGGGGTTTTGAGTACGGCTATAGGTCTAGCGGAAGCAGCCGGCATTGCGAAGGGTGAAGAATGCGGTTATCGGTACACGTAATTAAGAGCACCCTCGTTGGTGGCCTGGGCGGGTTGCTGTTCGGTTTCGACACGGCCGTGATCTCAGGAACCACGGCGCAATTAACGCAGCAGTTTCACCTGTCGCAGGCTGCGCTGGGCAACACCGTTGCAAGCGCACTTTGGGGCACGGTGCTTGGGGCTATCTTCGCGGGCATTCCATGCCAGAAGTTCGGCAGGCGCGACAGCTTGCGCGTCATGGCGAGCCTATATGTGCTTTCCGCTCTAGGCTGTGCCCTGGCGTGGAACCTGCCGTCGCTGATCTTCTTCCGGTTCATCGGCGGGATCGGCATCGGCGGATCTTCCGTGCTTGGCCCCATGTATATCGCCGAGCTGGCACCCGCGGACTGGCGCGGACGCCTTGTGGGTTTCTTCCAGGTGAACGTTGTGGTTGGCATCCTGCTGGCCTACATCTCCAATGCCGGGCTCGGAACCCTGCATCTCGGGATGACCGAGTGGCGCTGGCAACTCGGTGTCTCCGCAATTCCTGCCACCCTGTTTCTCATCATGCTGTTCTTCATTCCGCGCAGCCCGCGCTGGCTGCTGACGCAGTCACGGGACGCGGAGGCGCTTGAGGTCCTACGCACAATGGGCGCGCTGGAGCCCGAACTCGAGATGCGGCAGATCATCGCAGCCCTTCGCGAAGAGGGCACGGGCGTGCAGGATTCGTTGATGTCGCGCAAGTATCGCGTGCCCGTGATGGTAGCCATCACGGTGGGCATGTTCTCTCAGCTTACCGGCATCAACGCCGTCCTCTACTATCTCAATGACATCTTCAGTTTTGCCGGTGCATCGCGGGTTTCCGCCAATCTGCAGGCGATTGCGGTCGGGGCCACCAACCTGGTTGCGACGCTCGCGGCCATGTCGATCATTGACAAGTTCGGGCGCAAGAAGCTGTTGCTGATCGGAACAGTTGGCTTGATCGTTTGCCTGAGCAGCATCGGCTATATCTTCCAGACACATCAGCACCTAAATCTCCTGGTCTGGTTGCTAATGGCTTTCATCGCTTGCTTCGCTGTGTCGCATGGCGCGGTGGTTTGGGTCTACATCAGCGAGGTCTTCCCGAATCGGCTGCGATCGAAAGGTCAAAGTCTGGGCAGTTCTTCGCACTGGATTGCGAACGCCATCATCTCGGCAGTGTTTCCGCTGTTGGCGAAGAACTCCGGGGCCGTGCCCTTCTTTTTCTTTGCAGCCATGATGGTGGTGGATTTCTTTCTGGTCTTCTTTGCCTACCCAGAGACAGCAAGAGTTTCGCTCGAAGAGATGCAGCACGCCATCGCGCACTGATACATGGCTTGGCTCCGAGTACCGCAAAGTCTCCGGGCCGGTACGCGGCCCAAAAAAGAGCCAGATCACATTTAGGAAGGATCCTGCTATGGACTCACGTTGTGTCGTAACGAAGGCAAGAGGCTTTGCGTTTGCTCCGCGAGTAGGGCTTCTGCTAGCGATGTTGATCGTCCTGCAGACGGTGGCCCATCTTCAGGCTCAGGATTTAGCCAGCCTCGCTGTGCCGCGTAACTATACGCAGCAACGCCTGACCTCCTCGGATCTCACCGGTGGCAACGACGATGGGGATCGGGCGCACCCGATCATGCCCGGGGAGACGCGCACGCTGGGCCAGATTACAGGTCCCGGCATCATTACGCATATGTGGTTTACGATCGATTCTCCCGAGGCGTACCACTTGAAAACACTGGTGCTGCGCATGTACTGGGACGGTGACACGCTGCCCGCAGTGGAAGCGCCCATCGGGGACTTCTTTGGACTTGGGCTTGGGCAGTACTTTATGTATGCCTCGGCTCCCTTGAGTGTGGGTTCGCAGAAGGCCTTGAACTGCTTTTTCTCAATGCCGTTTCGCAAGTCGGCCAGGATCACACTTACCAACGATGGTGAAAAGCCCACTGGCTCGGTGTACTTCAACATCGACTGGCAGAAGCACATCAGCCTGCCCTCGGATCTGATGTATTTCTACGCCGAGTACAGGCAGGCGCAGCCGAACAACGGGTGGACTGATGAGTGGACCTCCAACGGCGTCCCCAAGGTGCTCGACAAGAAAAACCTGAACGGCGAAGACAACTACGTGATCCTGCAGACTGAAGGGCCAGGGCAGTATGTAGGAGTCACCTTTAACGTGTTACAGAACCAGGGGGATTGGTGGGGGGAGGGTGACGAGATGATGTTTATAGACAGCCCTGACAAGCCATCGATCACCGGGACCGGAAGTGAAGATTACTTCCTGGGCGCTTGGTGCTACGGCAACTGCGGTATCAACCCGTTCGGATCGAATCACCCTACGTTCTCCTACCCACAGTATGGCAATCCGGTCAATGGGGGAGATGATCGCGGGGCGAAGTGGATGGTGTACCGCTTCCATCTTGACTCCCCGGTGCCGTTCAAGACCTCGTTCAAGATGACCATTGAGCACGGTCATGCGAATGCGCGGTCAGACAACTTTTACTCGGTCGCGTACTGGTATCAGAAAGGATCCCACAAGCTCCGGGCGCCACTGCCGCCTGTGCAGGAACGCATCCCGCACGGCGCCAACACGGGTGGCCCGACCTCCGGCGCGCCATAGGCCAGGAGTGAACGCCAGTTCTGTTGAGCATAGCTGGTGTTCTCTCAACAGAAAACTCAAACTTGAATGGCTGGGACGCTTGGCCAAGTCATGCGATGGTGTGGGCGCGTTTAGGATAGAGGAAACCCTGACAGGAGCACCTCCCTCCGTTGCCGTATCCCATTCTTTCGACAGCCGCTCCAGCTAACGCGGCGCTTCATGACAAGGTTGCCCTCGC
>CAXTGN010000126.1:0-1235 GCA_964243455.1 uncultured Acidobacteriaceae bacterium | reverse complement strand
CTGCGCCGTGTCGTTCCACGCGAACGTCGTTCCGTCGTTGCCGTGGTACATGTAGCGCGTGTTGCCCTCGCGGTGATGGCGAAGGCCCCCCGGCCCGGCAAGGTGAAAACGAGGCTGCAGCCGCCCTTAACAGCCGCCCAAGCAGCCGCATTGAATGTGTGCTTTCTACGCGATACGACGGAGAATATCTCCACGGTTGCGGCTGGTGGCCACGCTGCCGGGTTGATCTGCTACACGCCGGTCGGCGATGAGGCGGCGTTTGAGGATCTTCTGCCGAAAGACTTCAGCCTGATTGCGCAGCATGGGGACATCTTTGGTGAGCGGCTATGGCTGGCGGCGGGGGACATTCTTGCTTGCGGCTTCGGGGCTGTGTGCCTGATCGATTCGGACTCGCCGACCATGCCGCATGCGGCCTTGCAAACTGCTGTTGCGGAGCTTCGAAAGCCGGGCGATCGTGTGGTGTTGGGGGGCTCGGCCGATGGCGGCTACTACCTGATCGGCGTCAAGGCTGCGCATCGCGAGCCCTTCGAGAACATTACCTGGAGCACGCCGACCGTGTATGAGGAGACTGTGCGGCAGGTGCGGGGGGCAGGATTGGAGCTAACCGAACTGACGACCTGGTACGACGTTGATGACGCTGCCACCCTGGCCGTGCTGGAGGATGAGTTGCTGCATGGGCGTCGTCCCGGATTTGTGGACGTGGACGGCTATGACGCACGGCACACGCGGCAGTTTCTTCAGGAGCGCCGTGAGGGAACGTTGCGCGCGGCTGAGCACGCGCAGCCTGAGTTGGCGTGATGCGGCGCTTGGATGTTGTTCAGCAATGGGGTGAGGGCGATGCGCGGCTGACGAATGCCGCATTGTGCCTTTTCGGCTTTGCGCTGGTCTGGCTTGCCCATCAGTTTGGCAATGAGATCAGCCGCTTTTGGATCGGCTTCGAAGATGTGGCACTGCTCTCCGTGTTCGTCTTTCTGGGAGCCGTGCTGATTGTGCGCACACAGCCCGTCAACCGTGCCACGGTGTGGGTTGTGGTGTGGTTCGCCGTCGCTATGCACGTGATGACGTTTCTGCAGGATCCCGTTCTGTCCTCGGATATGTACCGGTATGTATGGGATGGAATGGTTCAGCATCATGAGTTCAGCCCCTACCGCTATGTGCCGGGGGATCCGGCGCTGGCGGCCTTGCGAGCGCCAAACCAGGAGATCTTCGACAACATCAACCGGCGCGATTACGCG
>CAXTGN010000125.1:0-11180 GCA_964243455.1 uncultured Acidobacteriaceae bacterium | reverse complement strand
TCAGTGCCGGTTGTGGACGCGAAGAGATCGGCCGAGACGTCACCCGTGACCGTGACATCACCGGGCAGCACGGGTGTGGTGAAACTTGCGACATCCTTGCGATCCGAGACAAAGCTTTGGTCCTCAACCAACCACGGTCGCCACTGGGAGGTCTCGCCGTACGTCGATTGGATGGGTCGATGGCGGTACGGGACCGGGTTCGCCGGGTCGGCCACATACGAGGCGGCCTGCCCGTTGGACTCGCCCTTTGGCGCGGCCGAAGTAAGCGTCTTGCCTGGGCCAAGGTAGGCGTTCACGGTGCGGTAGCCGGCAGCGGGTGGCCATGCGGCATAACGGTGCCACTGGTTCTCGCCTGTGCGGAAGCTCGCTGTATCCTCTAGATCGAACCCCGGTTTGCCCTTCAGGTAGAACTCAAAGAACGGCGCTTCGAACGTCGCCCGGTAGAACTCCCCGGTCTTCTGGCCGCCAAACGTCACTTTCCCGAATTTGCTGGCCAATTGGTCTCCAGGACCGCGTGCCCAGGCTCCGTGGTTCCACGGACCGAGCACCAGAAACACCTTGTGCTGCGGGTCCCCTGCGTCCTCGTGAGAATGCAGGGCAGCGTACTCGGCCTGCGGCCCCCACATGTCCTCCTGATCCCAGTACCCGCCCACTTCCAGGGTGGGCACCTCCGGCTTCCCGAGCCGCCGCTCCACAGCCATGTCCTGCCAGAACTTCGTATAGGCCGGTTCGTTCAGGAATCTCTGCGCTGTAGGCAGATTCGTGATGCCCGCAGAGGCTGCGGCACCGGCGAAGTTCACATAGCGCAGAAAGAAGTCATACTGATCTTCTTTGGCATCGGGCCGGATGTCGGTCTTCTGCGCCTCCAACTCCTGGACATAGTCGAAACCGTAGGTTTCGCGGAACGCGCCGTTGTGAAAGAAGTCGTCGCCTACCCAGATGTCCGTCATCGGGGCCTGCGGGCTGATGGCCTTGACCGCGGGATGGGCATCCACCCCGGCCATTATGGCCAGGAATCCTGGGTAGCTGATGCCGAGCACACCGACTTTGGCCGCGTTGTTGGGCTCGTTTTTCAGGAGCCAATCGATGGAGTCGCGAGTGTCGGTCGTCTCGTCCACATCGTTCTTGGAGCCATGCGAAACGATGGGCCGGTTCATCACGAATTGCCCGCCGGAGCCGTAGCGCCCCCGGATGTCCTGATAAACGAAGATGTATCCGCTGGCTGCGAGTTCGGGCTTGCCGCTCTCGACAGCGCGGGCCGTCATGCCGCTCACGCCATAGGGGGTTCTCTGCATGAGGAATGGCAGGGGCGTACCGCCCTTGGCGCTTCCTTGCGGGCGATAGAGGATGGTGTGAAGCATGACTCCATCCCGAACGGGAACCATCACCTCTTCGCGTGTATACAGCGGCCCGTGGTAGTTCGGCGGCGGAGCCTCGTCCTGAACTCCCGAGGGATCGGGCAGCAGGGGTGGCTCAGGATGTTGCGCCCACGTCGCCGCTCCCGCCATCGCCAGCACGGCCCAGGCCGTAGTCGCACACACCTTTCCCGCATGGTTCAAGAGCTGATCTCCTTACTGACCGGTCAGATTACCTGCGCTGGCGGTGCATTGCCATCCCTGCCGCGCATGCGAACCGTCGCAAAACGGACGCTTCTCACTAAGACCGCAACGGCAAAGGCTCACCGCCGGCTTGCCGGTCAGGTCCCATTCCTGTCCATCTGCGTCCTTCAGGATGATGTGACCTTCAACCCGCAGCGGCCCGTTTGGCCGCACGGTGATGATGACTGGATCTGACAAAGTGTTCTTCTCCTAAGTGTTGAGGGACAGAATACCAGTGTGGCGCTCCCCTGAACGGCATCAGCACTCTTCCCAGATACGCGCCATCTCAAGCACAAAGCCACCGACTGGGCCGTCACCGTAGGCGGCGCTTACGGCTTCCAGCACGTCAAGCTCTGAAGTCCCGGCACGATACACCTCAACGACCTTGCGTTCAGGGTCGATGAGCCAAGCAAGCTCGGCACCGTTACTGATCCAGTGACGCATCTTGTCCTGAAGTTCCTGAAGACTGTCGGTAGGCGAACGGAGTTCGATGACGAACTCAGGGCAAAGCGGGACCAATCCACGTCGCTGACCGGCGGTCAGTGCATTCCAGCGGGACCATGAACCCAACACGCGTCGGGAGCACGCATCGACCCGTCTGGGAGTCGACATCCTGCATTGGAATCGAACGCAGTTCCCCGTCCATCCTCTTCTGCCCACTTCACGAGCTGGTACGTAATTCATGCATTGATATTGCTTGTGTTCCCACCCGTGGGTGACATGACGTTGAGTTCCCCGTTCGGTTCGAGCTCAATCCGCAGAACGTCATTTGCCGCGCAGAAACGCAACAGTTCCTCATCCGAGAAGGCGTGCTCCGGACGGATGCGAATAGGAAGTTCCAACCTTGAAGACTGAACTCCATGGGCGCAGTGTACCTCGATTGAGGTGAAGCCGACTGTCCTGAGTCAGGCCAGTCCCACCATCACCTCGTCCACATAACACCAGCCCCAGTGCTCCCCCGGCTCAACAGACTGCATGACCGGATGCTTCGTTGCACGGAAGTGCTTGGTTGCATGCTTGTTCTTCGACGAGTCGCAGCAGCCCACATGGCCGCAATTCAGGCATTCCCGAAGATGCACCCAGCTGTCGCCCAGCTTCAGGCACTCTTCGCACCCTGTCGATAACCGCTTTACGGGCCCTAAATGATCGAAATGATGGCATGCCACAGTCCACCTCCTGACGAGAACTCTTCAGCGTGCAGCCTCTACGCAGGCCGCCTGCGCCAGCAGCAGGTCCCGGATGCCGGCCTGCGCTGCATCCAGCAGTGCCTCCAACTGAGCGCGCGAGTACGTATCGCGCTCCGCGGTAGCCTGCGTCTCCACCAGCCCTCCGCTGGCCGTCATCACGACGTTCATGTCCACCTCGGCGCGGCTGTCCTCCTCATAATTAAGATCCAGGAGCACACGACCATCCACAATCCCCACCGAGGTCGCAGCCACCATCTCGCGAATGGGGCTTTGCTTCAACGTCCCGGCCTCAACCAGCTTGCCGAGAGCAATCGCGAGCGCCGCGCACGCACCCGTGATGGCCGCCGTGCGTGTTCCTCCGTCTGCCTGAAGCACGTCGCAGTCCAGGATCACGGTACGCTCACCCAGAAGCTTCATATCCACCACGGAGCGCAGGCTCCGGCCGATCAGACGCTGGATCTCGTGCGTCCGCCCGCCCACCTTGCCCCGCTCGCTTTCCCGTGGCGTACGGGTCAGGGTAGCTCGCGGCAGCATGCCGTACTCCGCTGTGACCCAGCCCCGACCGGAGTTGCGCAGCCAGCCCGGCAATGTGTTCTCAATGCTTGCATTGCAAAGCACACGCGTATGTCCCGTCTCGATCAGGACAGAGCCCTCCGGGGTGGCGACGAAGTGGGGCGTGAGGCGCAGGGAGCGGGCCTGGGATGAAGAGCGGCCATCACCGCGCGAAAGGAAGGGATCGGAAGACATGGCTCCATTATAGGAAACGCGGCGTGGAGGCGGCCTGCTCCAACCTCCAGCCTTACGCCTGCAACGAAAGGGCAGTTCCGCCGCGAACAGCCTCGTGTTTTGCTTGAGGCGGACAGATGCAACCGCAGAGAACACGTTCCACGGCGATGCTCAGCGCCGGGGATCGTCCAGCACCGAGTCTTGAGCAGCCTCCGAGGAGAGTTGGACCAGCCGGCGCACTGGATGTCCTAGTTGTTGAAGACGACGACTCCATTCGTACCGTCTGTGCCGGCCTGGCCGAAAGCCTCGGTTGCCGTGTGCACACAGCTCCGTCTGTGCCCGACGCACGCACCCTTATCGCTGAACGTCTCTTCGACGTAGCGTTCGTGGACCTGCGCCTTCCGGGTGGGACGGGCGTCGACCTGCTCGGCGAGCTTTGCACCGCGAATCCCCGGACCCTGGTCGTCATCATGACCGCGTTTGCCACGGTGAACTCCGCGGTGGATCTGATGCGCAACGGCGCAGGCGACTTCCTGCACAAGCCCTTCGCCCTCGATCAGGTCACCGCCATTCTGGAACGTGCCGCCGCACGCCGGCAACGATCCCAGGTTAGCCGCGCGCTGGAAGACCGGCTTCACGCGGGCATCGCTTCCGGCAGAATCATCTCTGAATCCAGCGCCATGCAAAGGCTGTTGCGGATCGTCGCAAAGGTCGCCTCGACTCGGCATCCCGTCCTCCTCACCGGAGAACGAGGCACAGGCAAGGAAGTGATCGCACGTGCGATCCACGCCAACGGACCATACGCAACCAGCCCTTTCGTGGCGGTGGACTGTGATTGCCTTGAACCATCGCGGCTGGAAGCTGAGCTCTTCGGCTACGAAGGCACCGTCCCATCGCACGCCAGAGAAGGAGCCCTTGTGGCGGCCGGGGACGGAACCGTGTACCTGGGTGAGATCGCTGCCTTAAGCCTTCCTGTTCAGGCCCGTCTGCTGCGAACGCTGGAGAACCGGCGAATCAGCCCCACATCGACGTCACCGTCCATTCCGCTCGCAGCTCGAGTGCTTGCCTCTTCCAGCAGCAATCTTGAATCCGGTGTGGAGCAGGGACGTTTCCGCAAGGATCTCTTCTACCGGTTGAATGTGGTCAATCTGCGAGTTCCTCCCCTTCGCGAACGACTCGAAGATCTCGCCGCCCTGGTTGAATACTTCCTTGGAGATCACAACCAGGAGCACGGAATCACTTTCAAGTTCTCTGAAGGTGGTTGGGACTCGATGATCAACTACAACTGGCCCGGCAACGTGACGGAATTGGAAGCCATGATTGCACGTGCATGCGCGGTGTCCAACGATCACATCCTTCACTTTGAGGATCTCTCGACGCAGGTGAAGAACTACACCTCCGCCCAGGAGGCACTGCCCCAGCAGCAAGCCATTGCCGCAACCGTCCTTACGCTGCAGGAGATGGAGAAGCAGGCCATCATCACCGCTTTGCAGCAACTGCGGGGTGACAAGGTCCAGGCGGCCAAGATGCTTGGCATCGGCAAGACGACGCTCTATCGCAAGTTGAAGGAGTACGGCATTGCTGACCTCGCAAACTGATCAAATCCAGCGGAACATCGAGAGTCCCTCCCACGCGGCGCAGGTACTCCTCTTTGCGGCGGAGTCGTCCGCCGTGCGGGTTGCCCAGCTGCTGGCGCAGGAGCTCCAGGCAGCAGTGACCACAGTCAGAGATCAGAGGAGGTGTGGGGAGTTACTCCAACAAAAGACTTTTTCCGTGGTTGTCATCGAAGAAGCCATCGCTCTTGAAAACACGGCTACTCTCGACAGCCTGTACGATCTTGCGGCCGAAGCACTCGTCCTGGAGGTGAACTTCGGTGTCGCGAATGGTCCGCGCATTGTCCGTCAGCTTCGCTCGGCTCTGGCACGACGTGACAGTGTGTACAGGAGTGCCAGAAACGCAGCAATGATCTCTCTCCAGCGGGAGCTCAGTGCGTCGGTCTCGGGGCTCCTGCTCGAATCGCAGCTCGCGCTCAGAAGCGCCGGCCCTGAACTGGCTCCCGCCCTCGAGCATCTGGTTAGCTTGGCGGAAGCTCTTTGTCAGCACCTGCGGTTCTAGCAGGCACCCATCCGTCGCTCCGCAACCGGCATCCCACTACAAGGCAGAGGATCCGCCAGGCGCCTTGTGTGTCCACGGTACAATCCTTGCCTGAGCAGCGCCCGCAGGTGCGCGGGCAAATTTGGGGGAAAGATGATCAAGCTGACGCCGGGCAAACTGGCTGGACTGAAAGCGGTTTCTAACGAACGAGGCGTGATTGCCGCGGCTGCGATGGACCAGCGCGGGTCGCTGTTGAAGTCCTTGCAAACCGCGCGCGGCGGGTCCGCGGACGGCCACGACCTGGAACTGTTCAAGGCCATGGTGACGGACACCCTGACGCAGTATGCCTCGGCCATGCTGTTGGATCCTGAATTTGGTCTTCCGGCCACAAAACACCTGCACGGCAAAGGCCTGCTGCTGGCCTATGAAAAGACCGGATATGACGCGACCACGCCAGGCCGCCTGCCCGACCTGCTGGACAACTGGAGCGTGCTGCGCCTGAAGGAAGCGGGCGCGAACTGCATCAAGATCCTCCTCTATTACACCCCCTTCGACCCACCATCCATCAACGACGTCAAGCACGCCTTTATTGAGCGCGTAGGCGCTGAGTGCCGCGCCTTCGACATTCCGTTTTTCTGCGAGTTCGTCGGCTATGACGCCGAAGGCGGCAAAGAGGACACGCTCGAGTACGCGCGCAAGAAGCCTTCGGTGGTAGCCGGCGCTATGAAGGAGTTCAGCAAGCCGCAGTACGGGATTGACGTTCTGAAGGTCGAAGTTCCGATAGGCATGGAGTTCGTCCAGGGGACCAAGGCGTACAAGGGTGAAGCCGCATACACCCGTGCCGAGGCGCTTCAACACTTCCGCGATACAGCGGCGGTTACCACCCTTCCCTTCATCTACTTATCCGCCGGAGTTTCCAACCCCGTGTTCGTCGAAACGCTGGAATTGGCGGGTGAATCCGGTGTCGCATATAACGGTGTCCTCTGCGGCCGAGCCACCTGGAAGGACGGGGTTCCGGTCTTTGCGCGCCAGGGCAAGGAGGCCTTCAGCCAGTGGCTCGCGACGGCAGGTGTTGAAAACATCCAGAATGTAAATCGCGCTCTGGAGACAGCTACTTCCTGGCAGGACAAAGTCGAAGCGGCCTAGGCACCATGGGGAAGCGGCGTGCCCGGACAAGGGTGAGCCGCGATCCCAACCGCACGCGAGTAAAACCACTGGCGCGCGGCAAGTACGCCAATGCTCCCCGCAAGCAAGGCCAGAGCCGCTCCCGGCACATGCATCGATCGGACCAGGACCACGCAGACGCTGGCCTGCACAGCCACTCCGGC
Source organism: uncultured Acidobacteriaceae bacterium (assembly GCA_964243455.1). GTDB lineage: Bacteria > Acidobacteriota > Terriglobia > Terriglobales > Acidobacteriaceae > Granulicella. The sequence continues at coordinate 4,247 of CAXTGN010000125.1, read as the reverse complement.
CAGATTCGCGTAGAAGACCCGGTCTGCACGGCCCAGAGCCGTCAAGCCATACGACTGCGCTAGGGTGCACGCGTACGCCGCAAGGTTCAGCGCCAGCACAGAGGCCACGAGCCTTGTGTTTTCCGGAGCAGATCGATAGATCACGCGGGCGATCAAGGGGCTCGCCGCCGCCAGCACCACCCCAAAGCCAAGAGAGGCCAGGAGCAACACCCGGTCCAGGCGCTTAACTGTGTTGCGGACGCCTGCAACGCCCTCCAGGTGGTGCGCTCGCGCCACGGTCGGCCCCATCACATTTTGCATACTGGTCAGGGCGGCGCGTGGAATGTTCACCAGGCTCTCGCAGATGGAGTACGTCCCCACGAAGCTGCTCCCGAGCAGGGCGTTCAACGCCCACGGATTGCACTGAGCGCTCGCCAAAGCGATCATGTTTCCGCCAAACAACCATCGCCCCATCCGAAGATCGCCCTGGAAGTCGCGCAACGCCACCCGGCAACTCAAGCTCCAGGTGTTCCACTCGCGCAGCAGCCACCAGAAGCTTACGAGCAGGGAGCCGGCACAGAGCGCCGCAAGCGTCATTGGAATACTCAGTCTGCCCGTGCGACACAGCCACTCGACCCCGGCGATCTGCAGGAAAACGGTAGCAGCATCCGTCCAGAAGGCCTCCCGCAAACGCATATGAGCGAAGTACATGCGGCGCGTGAACTCGCGAAAGAGGATGCCTCCTCCGGCCAGCACCAGAGGGCTGAAGGTTGCGTGCAACGCAGTATGTCCCGGATTTGCTGTACATCGAGCAGCAAACCACAAAGCACCGCTGAACAACATACAAAGACATGTCTGCAGGAAGACGATGCTGCCCTGGTACTGCGCCCGGCGTTCCCCGGGCAGCGCGGGTAGCGCAAAGGTAAGCGGCGTCCATAGGAACCCATTGGACAGCTGGATCACGACGTCCATCGCTCGTTGCGTCAGGATGTAGATCCCGAACTGACCCAGGCTGCAATGCCGGCTCACGATGGCTGCGACGACCATGTTTCCGAAGCTGAAGACGATCTGGTCTCCCAGCGCGTAAATCGCTCCGCCGCGGATTCCCTGCCGAAGCTTCCACACAGCTCGATCCAGCCGTGCGGGCCATGTTTCACGACCCGCGGCTCGCGTCGTGGAGGGAACAAGCGGAAGCGAACTCAAGCCGTTTGAGCCCCGGCGGGTTCGAAGAGGGTGGCTGTCAACTCACTTTCTCTTGGGGCTTGCGTCTCAGGACGTACCCCCGCAAGCGTCCTGTAGATCGCGTTGATGCGCTTGTGATTGCCGTCCCAGAGAAAGCGACTCGCTCGTTCTGTTGCTCCATGACTCAGTTCCAGCAGACGTTCTGGGCGGTTTGCCAGATCTTCAATCGCCCTGGCCCAATCCGCATACGCCTGTTTCGGCCGCAGAACCGGCACTTTGATCCCGGATGAGGCGTCCACCATGTCTCCGCAACCCTGATGATCGAAGCAGATGACCGGAACACCGGCTGCAAGAGCCTCAAGAACGACGTTGCCGCTTGTGTCACGAAGACTTGTGAAGCAGAACAGGTCCGCGCTGTGCATCTCCGCAACAGCATCCGTAAACGATTGGCGCCCCAAAAAGCGCACGCGGTCGGTGAGCTTCAGCCGATGGCTTTCGGCGGACCAGACCGCCTGCATCGGCCCGTCACCCAGGACGTCCAGCTGCCATGGAACGTCCTGACGAAGGCGCGCCAGAGCACGGAGAAGAATAGGCAGGGCTTTGCGGGTGTGCAGTTCTCCACTCCAAAGCAGCCGAAGTGGCTGCGCGGCGAGACCACCCCTCTTCCGAGAGATCCGGTTCTCAAAACGCGATCGATCAGGTTGGTGCACCGTGTGCAGACCTGTTTCAAGAAGAAGCTCAACATCGCGCCGGAATGCGCGCCGAAAATCCACCAGATTCGTGGAATTGGCAGCCATCACCAGGTCGGCTTTTTGTGCTGCCGAGCGAACCCGCCGCTTCCGCAGTGCAACCCGGTTGGCTACGCCGCGTATGCCTTCCTTCAGCGCTTCCTTCGCCGGGAGCGCATGCAGGAACCGCACCGGGAAGTTTTGTGAGCCGCCCATGGGTCCCCAGATGTAGGGAATGCCCAGATCGAGGCCATACCCGGGTTCTCTGAAGGTGCAGACGTTTACCTGGTGCACTAGGTCGAAGCTCTCCCTGGCATGGAGTCGCTGCATGTACGCCAGGGCAAGCTTGTGCCAGTGGTTGTAGGCGCGGTAGTTGTAGGCAAACAGTCCGGCTTTCTTTTCCATCTCCCGCAGCTTCGCGTCCGGTTCTGGTGTGTGAAAGCGCACATTCGCGGGAACCAGTCCTTCCGCGCGAGCACGGGTCAAGTGCCGATAGTTTGCCTCGCTGGTCACAACATGTGTCTCTGCCAGCTTGGCCGCGCCGAGCAAGCGTCCCCAGCCAACGGCCCATTCCGAGCCGACATAAGGGCTGCATTCGTAACAGATCAAAAGGAGCTTCACTCGGTCTGCCTCGCACCTATCGTCGGCGAACCAGGAAGAAAGAAGTATGGCCTCTTTGGGCCACCTCGTTCGCACGGGAGTCATTACCACGGCCCGCCATGAAAGCCGCAGGAAACACCGGCAAGCGACAGGTCTATTCATCATGGGCACGTCGGGCGGCATCGCCAGTCCCCCAAAGGGGTCAAGCACGGAGACCTTCGGTCCATTTCCCGGTGTTTCAATCTCCGGTACCTGTAAGTAGTCGCCAGACCCGAGGATTCACCCGGTTCATCGTGGGACAGGGTCGGGCGAGATCCCTGCGGTGAGAAATCAGGAACAGAGTGAACCGCATGACATCTGAGCCCGTGCACACGTTTCCCGACGCCAAACTCACCTTCGGTGCAACGGCCAAAGACAGATCGTCCGTGGCTCAGCGGGGGACGGCTGCTCAGACGCGGCCCACACCGCTGGCCCGTCAGCTGGCCGCTCCTGCCGTGCAACTCGTCGATCAGGCAGCTGTCCTGCTCGCCTATGCACTGACACGGCTGGAAGCGCCCGTGCGACAGGGCCAGGAAGCAGCGACCTATCTTGCCATGCGTGTTTCGGTACGCAACCTGCTCACCGGCGTCCTGTTGCTGCTGCTTTGGCGTGCGATGTTCTGGTTCATGGGCATGTACCAGCCGCAGATCAATCGGCGCGGCGCCGTCTTTCTCTGGAAAGCCCCGCTCACGGCATTGCTCTGCGCCGCTCCCCTCTTGCCCCTTTTTATGGCGGAGGGGTACGCAAACTGGCCTCGTGCGCTGGGGGTGTTCTGGTTCGCCACGTCCGTTCTCCTGCTCACCATGCGTGTCTCTGTACTCACTTATGAGGAATCCATCCGCCCGGTCTTCCGGCAGCGTCGGACGGCGATCATCTGCGGAACCGGCCCGCTGGCTCGCGCGCAGGCCCTCGATCTTCCCGGGAACCGCCGTTACCGCTACCAGCTGCTCGGCTTCGTGGACGACAACCCGCATGCAGGCACCGAGTCCATGGGTCCTGTGCTCTGCGGTGTACAGCATCTGGAACAACTGCTCATGCACCGCCCCGTGGACGAGGTCATCATCGGCCTGCCGCTGAAGAGCCGCTTCGGGGAGGTCGAGCAGATCGTCGCGATCTGCGGTCGCGCGGGCGTACAGATGCAGTACTCAATGGACCTGTTCAATACAGACATCGCCAAGCAACAAAAGGTCGTGAGCGACCGCACCAATCGCGTAGTCATGGAAATGGTTCATCAGGACCACCGCGTTCTGGTCAAGGACATCGTTGACCGCACGTTTGCCTTCTTCGGCTTGATGGTCCTTTGGCCTTTGTTCGGAGCCATCGCACTCGCGATCAAACTCTCCAGCCCGGGGCCTGTCTTCTTCGTTCAGCAGCGAATCGGTCTGAATAAACGCCGCTTCGGAATGATCAAGTTCCGGTCCATGGTGGTGGACGCGGAGGCGCGTCAGGCATCCCTGGAGCACCTGAACGAAACCTCAGGCCCCATCTTTAAAATGAAGCGCGACCCTCGCGTCACACGGGTCGGCGCTCTTCTGCGCAGCACCTCTCTCGACGAGTTGCCGCAGCTGATCAATGTCGTGAAAGGCGAGATGTCGCTCGTGGGCCCGCGTCCCCTGCCGACACGGGACGTTCAACGTTTCTCAGAGCCCTGGCTGATGCGCCGCTTCTCGGTGAAGCCCGGCATCATAGGACAAAAGAAGATCTCAGGTCGATCCAACA
>CAXTGN010000124.1:0-11181 GCA_964243455.1 uncultured Acidobacteriaceae bacterium | reverse complement strand
AGGCAGCTCGCCCATCAACCCTCTCCTGGGAACACCAATGGCCAAGAGGATAGGCCGCGAAAACCTCATCACGAACACGGCAGAGATGGCAGTTGCTACATAAGACCGTTTGTACGAGTGCTGTTATGTCGGCGCAAGGTAGAGATGTCACGGCGTGTGCAAAGTAGAGGTTCTCCCGCACGAAGCGTGCTGATCTGGGCATCGGTTACAGGCGTGAGCACATGGTGGGAACATCCCACCCCAGCATCTGAGCGAGTTCGTTGACCAAACGCCTATTGCCCCTGATACCGGCCGGCCTGGACGTCATCCAGGTCCTACCCACCCCTGACAGCATCACGATTACCGCCGCAGCGCGGGCGGAGTTGGCCGCGTGCCCTGCCTGCGGACATCCCTCCCACCGCGTGCACAGCACCTACGAGCGCCGGCTGCAGGACCTGCCCTGGCAAGGCCGTGCCGTCGAACTCCGGGTCCTTGCACGGCGTTTCCGGTGCGTGAACACGGACTGCGCCCGCCAGACCTTTGCCGAGCCGCTGTCCGAGACCGCGCCGCGCCGGGCGAAGCGGACGTCCAGGCTGGGCGACCTGCAGCGCCATATCGGCCTGGCTGCGGGCGGGGAGGCCGGTGCGCGCCTTGCTGGGCAATTGGCTATGCCGGCTAGTCCGGACACGCTGCTTCGGCTGGTCACGAACCCACCCGGGCCGTCAGTGCCGACGCCCAAGGTGCTGGGCGTTGATGAATGGGCGTGGCGCCGCGGCCACCGCTACGGGACGGTGCTGGTGGACTTGGAGTGCAACAAGGTCGTTGACCTGTTGCCGGACCGGCGGGCCGGAACCCTGGCGACCTGGCTGCGTGGGCACCCCGGCATCGAAGTGATCGCCCGCGACCGCGCCGGCGCCTTCGCCGACGGCTCGCGCGAGGGCGCGCCCGAGGCGCTCCAGGTCGCAGATCGGTGGCATCTGCTGAGCAACATCGGCGAAGCGTTACGGCATGTCGTGGAGCGCAACGGCGCTGCCTTGCGCCGGGTCATCCGCGACGTCGAGGCGGAACTCACCCCGGAACGCGGGGCTGACAAGCCCCGGCCCAAGCCGAAGGCTACTGCGCTGGAGCGCCGCAGAGCGGAGGCACGAGCGTAGCGGCAGGCCGCCTACGACGAGGCCGTGCGCATGCGTAAAGACGGCGCCTCGCTGGCATCCATTGCCGCGGCGCTCGGAGCGACGCCCCGCACGCTCGCCCGGTGGTTCGCGGTCGGACACGCGTCGCTGCGGAACCGCAAGCCGGGCGGCAGCATCCTCGACCCATTCCGCAGCCACCTTGAGCAGCGCTATGCGCAGGGGTGCCGCAACGCGCGCCTGCTGTGGCGCGAGCTTCGCGCGCTGGGCTTTGAAGGCCGGCCGACGATCGTGCGTACCTGGATCGGGCGCTGGAACAAGGCTCAGCCGGATGCCGCACCTAGCGTTGCGCCACCTGGTCCGCGCTGGACGCCGCCGTCAGCCCATGCGGTCACCCGCATTCTTGTCCATGGCGGCGAGGGCGTCCCAAATGGTCACAAGAGAGCCTGCGAACGCTTGTTGTCCCAAGTGCCGGAACTCGCCGCCGCGGCGGACGCCGCGGGCCGGCTCGTCCGGCTGCTGCGCCGCGAAAGCAAGGAGCCGCTCACAGAAGTGCTGACTGCGATGCGGGAGACCGCACTGGCACGGCTGGCAGCCAGCCTGGAGCGGGACAAGGTGGCCGTACAGGCCGCCCTGGACACGCGGTGGACAACAAGTCCGGTCGAGGGGCAGGTGAACCGCCTCAAGCTGATCAAGCGCACGATGTATGGCCGCGCCGGCTTTGCATTGCTGCGCAGCCGTGTGCTGCAGGCAGCCTGACCACCACAGCAGCACGCTTCGTGCGGGAGAACCAAAGTAGAGGTGGCACTGGGGCCGACGCCGGACGGCGCGCCAGGCGCCTCCAGGTTGTTCACCGCCCGCGCCCGACCCGCCGCACCACGCCGCTTGCTGTCCGCAAACGCCGCCTGCTGTGGAACTGGCGGGCGCAGGTCCGCAGCGGGATGCTGCCGCCGGCGCCGATGCCGGTGTTCATGCCGGTGCAGATCACGAGCGACTTGCCGCCCTTGGGCCATCCTGCGCCTGCGCTGCCCGTCCCTGATCCCTTACCCGTTCCGGCACCTCCGCCGGAGCGGATCGAAATCGCGTTGCCGGACGGCACCTGCATCCGGGTGAGCGCGGATGTCGGCTTAGTGGCGCTGCGCCGTATGATGGCGGCGGGCGTCGGTGATCCCGCTGCCCTCCGGGGTGCGGGTGTGGCTGGGCGAACGGGCGCACGGACATGCGCCGTTATGCGGAGCGCCTGGTTATGCGGAGTTCTGGTCCGGAAGGCAGCCGTGAGGCGGTGCATCGGGCCGTTCCGCTCCGCATAATTTCAGCTTCGGCCGGTGTCATTCAGCATCGTCAGCAGCTTGTCGGGCAGCTGGAACTTTCCTCGTTGCAGGCCGAGCGGCGCCATGGTGGCGAGGGCTTCCAGCTTCTCGGTCGGGTCTGCTCGTAGGTAGGTTTCGGTGCTTTCGAAGCTGGCGTGCCCGAGCCACAGCGCGACCTTGCGGATGTCCCGCGTCGCCTACAGCGTGTGCATTGCGCAGCTGTGCCGCAGGACATGCGGCGTCACGCGCTTGTCGGCGATCGATGGCTGCTTCCGCGCGGCGACCGCGACATGCTTGGCCAGGATGTACTCGAACCCGTACCGCGTCATAGCCCGCCCTGCCGCGTTCAAGAACAGCTCAGGGTCGCCATCCGACGCCCGTGTCTTGAGCTAGGTTGCAATGGCCGATGCCGTCTCTTTCCACAACGGCAGAATGCGCTCGCGCCTGCCCTTTCCCATGACGCGGACGCAAGGTGCTGGTCCGCGCTTGATCTGATCCAGCCTGAGCCCAACCAGTTCCGAAACCCGCAGCCCGGCAGCGAACGCCAGGTGCAGCATCGCGCGATCACGCAAGCCCGATGCAGACCTTGGGTCAGGCGCATCGAGTAGGGCGCGGATCTCATCACGGTTGAGATGCCGGATGAGGGCCTGATCGGTTCTTTTCATCGGGATGGCGCCGATCTGCCGGGCCTGTTCGAGGCAGGATGGCACCCGGTATTCCAGGAAGCGGAAGAACGAGTGGATGGCCGCGAGCCTAGCGTTGCGGGTGCGGGCCGAGCACTTCCGCTCGGCCCCGACGTGTTCAAGGAAGGCCAGGATGAGCGGTACATCCAGCTGCTCGACCGTGAGCTGGGATGGTCTGACGCCGAGGCGGCCGGCGGCGAAGCAGACCAGGAGCTGGAGGGCATAGGCGTAAGCCTCGCAGGTGTGAGGACTGGCCTTGCGCTCGCGTGGCAGATGCTCGCGCAGGAAAGTGCTGAGTTGGGGGGCGAGCATCGTCATGCCTGTGCTCCCGACAGTAGGGTTTCGCCGGCCGCGGCCACCCCGCGCAGCAACACCGGTGTCGCCTCGAGGTACCAGTAGATATCGGCAACCCTGGCGTGGCCGAGACAGGTCGAGAGTGCGACAAGGTGACGGGTGACCGCCTGCCTCTCGGGCGCGCAACCCTCGAGCGACCGGACCGCGAACGTATGACGCAGGTCGTGGATGCGGGCATTTGGCTGCCCTGCTCCGCCCCTGAGGCCGAGAGAGCGGGCCAGTCGCCGGAATGCGCCGGCCACCATGTTGTAGGGGAGCGGCTTGTGACGCGTTGAGGTGAACAGGCTGGTGCCTGCTGGCGCGGTCCGTGCGCGATGCTGCAAGTGCCGGCCGAGCGCGATGCGCACCGTGTCATGCAGCGGCAGCAGCCGGCTTTTCTGGAACCTCGTGGTCCTGATCAGCAGCCCGTCGGCCGTGACGTCGGCGACCTGCAGGGCCAATGCCTCCGACACTCGCATGCCCGTCGCGGCAAGCAAGCCGAACAGCGTCTCATAGGTCGATGACTTGAGCGAAGCAGGCGGCCCGAGCCGGGCGGCCGCAGCCAGCAAGCGGGCGATCTCCTCCGGAGCGTAGATATACGGCTTGCGCCGCCGCGGTCCTGAGGTGCCGAACGCGTCAGCGGGTGGCACGTCGTGTCGGCTATCCTCGGCGCGAAGCGCCAAGGCGAACCGCCGGACCGTGAGCAGACGGTTCCGACGCTGGGCAGCCGACGGCGCCAGCGCTGCCCAATCGACGACGCGGCCGCTGCTCACGAACTCATCGCCCAGTTCCTCCGCATGCGCCACGAAGAGGCGGAGCAGGGCATGCTGGGTGCGAAACTTGAAGCCGAGCGCATGACGGAGGTCGGTGTGGCGCTGCAGGTTGCGGTTCAGCATGACGCCTCTCCTGGCCAGGGTTAGGCGATCTGCAGCAGCATGGGGATGTCGACCTTGGCGTAATGGGCTGTGGTGGTGGCGGGGCGGTGTCGCAGGACTACGCCGATGGTGTCCAGCGTCGCTCCGGCACGCAGCATGGACGTCGCTGCCGAATGGCGTAGGAGATTGGCGCCGCGTGATGGCGGGTCCGAGATGCCGGCCCGGGCCAGCGCCAGCCTGGCCAGGGAAGAGATGGTCGAGGAGCCTGCAAAGCATTGATGCGGCGCGGACGAGCGCAGGAACACGACGTCGCTGCCGCTGTCCGGCCGCGCGCGACAGATGTAGTCCAGCAGCGCGTCTCCAGCGTCTTGGGGCAGCGGCAGGCAGACCTCGCGCCGACCTTTGGCGCAGACCCGCAAGGTGCCGTCCGCCCAGCAGATTTGGCCGAGCCGCAATTCGAGCACGTCGCCGGCACGCAGCCCGAGACGTGCCAGCAGAAGCAGGATGGCTCTGTCGCGGACGCCATGCGGCTTGCTGGCGTCGCAGGAAGCGATCATCCGCTCGACGTCGGTGGGGGGCAGGTAGCGCGGCAGGACGGACAGCCGCCGCTGCGGGATGGTTGGCACGGCATGCATCAGCCCCGGACGGCATGCGCCCGAGGCTCCCAGAAAGCGAAGGTAGCCGCGCAAGGCGGTTGTCATGGTTTTGGCGTGAGCCGCCGACGTGTCCCTGACCTCGTCCAGGACGGCCTGTCGGATCGATGCGGCCGTGTAGCGCGCAGGATCGGATCCGAGCGTGGCCGACAGGCGCGTAACCATGTGGCCATGCTTGCTGATGGTGCATTCGGCAATCCCACGATGCTGGCGCAGCCATTGCTGGAACTGCGTCACACGGGCGTCCATGGGCGGCGGCTCTGGCAGCGTCATCCCCTCGATGAGCCCGCGCTCCGACAGGAACCGGACGAAGCGCCCGGCTCGACGGACATACTTCGCCGAAACGCGGTCGCCGCGCCGGATACCAGGGCAGTGGCAATGGTGGGCGGCAAAGCCTGTGCAGGTGGTGGCATCGACATCGCCGATGGCGACGCCAGAGCGCTGGAGCTAAACCAGCAAGTGGCGGGCCACATTGCTGTAGCCGCGCACCGAGCCGTGTTGCATGGAGCTGGGATGCGGACGCAGTTACCCCAGCCCCGGCTGTGGTTCAGGCGATGCGGACAGAGATCGGGCGACCCAGGTCCAGCATGCGGTTGAGACATGGACGGCAACGTCCATCTCGGTCGCCTGGCGTCGGTCCGTGCGCGAGCGCAGCCCGTCGCCGATCACCCGCTTGAACCGGCTCATGGCTGCTTCCGCGCGAGCCCGCTTCGTGTAGTCGGACGCTTTCTGCCAAGCCGCACGTCCGTGTTCGGCGATGCTTTGCAGGTGGCGGTCCCGCTGGGTGGGCGCAGTCTCGGCTGTCTCGCTCAGCACGGCCGTGAACCGCGGGGGCACGATGATCGCCGCTTCAAGATAGCGCTCGGCGACGGTGGCGGAAACGCCCTCCTGGTCGTACGCGCCGTCGGCGGTGAAGGACGACACGGGTCCTCGCACCTGGTCGAGCAAGGGGTCGACTTCAGCACCATCATCGACGTCTTTCGTGATCAGCGCCGCTGCGACGATCTGGCCGGTGTCGGCGTCCAGGCCGATGTGCAGCTTGCGCGGGGACCGGCGCGTCTTGGCGCCGTGCTTCTCGACCAGCCACTCGCCCGCGGCGCAGAGCTTCAGGCCCGTGCTGTCCACCAGCAAGTGCAGGGGTTCGCCGTCACGACGCGGTCGTGGGCGTGGCACCTCGAGCGTCTCCGCCCGGCGGCATAGGGTCGAGTGGTCCGATACCGCCAGATCGAGCCCGAGCAGGCCGATGACGGAGCCGATCAGGCCCTCGGTCTGGCGCAGCGCCAGGTGGAACACGGCCTTGAGCGTCAGCGCCGTCAAGATCGCCAGGGACGAATACCAGGGCTGTCCCCCTGGGGTCGTACGCGGTTCTGCCCGCTAGCCCTCGATGGCCTCGTCCGTGAACCACACCGCCAGGCTGCCCCGCTGGCGCAAGCTGGCGTCATATGCGCGCCAGCTGCGGAGCAGCGCTCCCAGCGAGTTCATGAGCTTGTGGGTCTGCTTGGGAATGTGGTGGCGGCGGTGCTGGTTCAGCTTGAACGGCAACATCGATGTCCGAGGTGAGGGTGGAGCCTCCTACTCCGGACCAGGCCCCAGCACCACCGGGCGGGTCTGTGCAACAAAGTCATGTGCAGCACAGCCAGCTAGGCTAGGGGAATGTGACGACGCCGCTCCGCTTACGATCAATTCGCGAGGCGAGATTACAGGAAGAACTAAGTCCGCCGGGATGTCGTCGTCGCGGTCGGAGGCGAGGAGCGCCGGCGAGAGTCCGGTATCCGGAGCGCCGCGACCGTCCGGACGAAGCTTCCCGGTCTTGCTCGCTGAGACGGTCCCGTCCAAGAGTGATCCGGAAGAAGGCGACGAGACAGCCTTCCCCCCGGTACCTCCTAATTGAATAGGAAAAACGAACATGGATGCAAGTGTCCCAGCCCCAGGCGAGATAGACCCATTCGAGCGGCAGACCATGAGAAGGGTGTCTTGGCGTCTCATGCCGCTCCTGATGCTCGGTTATTTCTGCGCCTACCTGGACCGCTCGAACGTCGGCATGGCCGCGACCACCATGATCGGCGACCTGCACTTCAGCAATGCGGTGTTCGGCTTCGGCGCGGGCCTGTTCTTCTTTGGCTATTTCCTGGCGGAAATCCCGAGCAACCTGATGCTCAACCGGGTCGGGGCGCGCCGATGGATCGCGCGCATCCTCGTCACCTGGGGCATCATCGCGGGGCTGACGGCCTTCGTCTGGAACGATTGGAGCTTCTACGGCAACCGCATTCTGCTCGGGCTGGCCGAGGCCGGCTTCTACCCCGGCGTGCTGCTGTACCTCACGTGGTGGTTTCCCTCCTTCTATCGCTCCCGGATGATGGGCCTCTTCCAGTCGGCCAGCGTCATCTCGCTGTTCATCGGGCCGCCGCTCGGCGGATTGCTCCTGCAGCTGGACGGCGTGGCCGGCATGCAGGGCTGGCAGTGGCTCTACATCGTCGAAGCGCTGCCGCCGATCATCATGTGCGTCGTCGTGTACGTGCTGCTGACCGATCGACCGCACGATGCGGCTTGGCTGACGACCGAGCAACGCAACTGGCTGCAGAGCCGGCTGGATTCCGAAAACGTCCAGCGTGAGGCCGTCCGCAAGTTCTCGTTGTTCGAGGCCTTCACCAACTACAAGATCTGGCTGTTGGCACTCGCCTATTTCGGCCAGAACATTTCCTCGTACGGCTTGGTCTTCTTCCTGCCCTTGATCGTCAAGGGACTTGGCGTGGGCCCAAGCTGGATCGGGATCACGGCGGCGCTGCCCTATCTCTGCGCCTTCGTGGCGATGATCGGATGGGGCTACCATTCGGACATCACGGGCGAGCGCAAGTGGCACGTGGCCGCCGCATCCCTGGTCGCCGCGGGAGGGCTCGCGGCCTGCGTCCTCATCGGCGTCGGCCATCCCGCCATAACGATGATTGCGCTGTGCATCGCCATGATGGGCCAGCAATCCCTGATCCCGACCTTCTGGTCGATCCCGAGCGCCATGCTGACCGGCGTCGCCGCAGCCGGCGGCCTGGCGATGGTGAACGCCGTCGGCAATCTCGGCGGCTGGTTCGGCCCCTCGGTGTACGGCATCATCAAGGACGCGACGCAGAGCACCAATCTAGGACTGCTGTTCCTGGCTGTGGGCCCGCTCGTGACCGCGATCTGCGTCCTCGTGGTCGGCCATGACCGCCGGCTGGAACGCATCCCCGAGCGAGTCCAACGCGGCGGCATGCCGCGGCGATGATTGTCCGCCGGATTGCGAGAGAGCATGCAGACTGGTGGGGGGCTGACGCGATTGAGGTAGGGTGCGGGCTCACGGGATGAGGGTGGGCTGTTGGCGAAGCTGGCATGGCGGGCGAAGCTGGTCACGGAAGGAGGTGTCAAAAACCTGGGGCACCTCGCTGTCCTTGTCAGGCATCAGCCAGGCTGATCAGCCCAAGCCGGACAAGCAAGCTGCCCCAGGTTTTTGACACTCCCGCCATAGCTGGCGTAGCCGGGAACAGCGGACCTTGTCATCCCGCACGGCTGCCTGGCTCGGCCACATCCCGCAAATCGGCCAGCCGCCAAGTTGACGGTGCCCCTGCTCCTGATCGGGCTTTTTCCGCTGCCAGCTAGTGCTTTCTGCCGCCGGTCTCGTCCAACCAGCCAAGGATGACCTTGAGGGCCAAGCCCATGTTGCCGATCTGGCAATGGTTCTGGGCAGACTCGGCCTCGGTGAACACCCGGGCGGACACCGAGTGCGCCGCGGTCAGGGTCATCATCTGGTCTGGAAGCATGTGGAGCGGCATGTAGTGGTCCTTCGTGCCCGCCATCAGCAGAACGTCTTGTTTGACCAAAGACGAGACGCTGTCCGTCCGGTACTCGCGCCACGCACGGAACACGTCGGCGGCGGAGTTGACGCCCAGCACGTGTTCACCTTGCACGATCACCCAGTCCGTCAGCAGGTCGGACTTCTGGACCGCTGCGACGGCCGCGTTGACCAGCGTCGCGGGCATCTGCTCCGAGCTTTCCGAGATGACGGAGAGACCCGTCGCGCTGAACCCGCGGGTCGCGGCTTCGAAGAGGTCGGTGCAGATGTCCATGGCGATCACACGGCTGATGCGGGGCTCATAGGCGGCCGCACGGACGACGAGGCTGCCGCCGAGGGAAAAGCCCATCAGGGTGGAGTCTGTCAGTTCGAAGTGGTCCAGGATGGCGGAGACGGGCAGATGCCAGTCCGGGGTCATCGGCATCCCTGCATCCAGCGCCGTACCTTGACCGGGGCCGTCGAAGATCACGGTGTCCATCCCCGCGTCGCGCAGGGCGAGCGCCATGGGCAGCCATTCGATGATGTAGCTGTCGTAGCCGCCGAAGACAACGAGGGATCCGCGTGGCTTTTCGGGCGTGAAGCGGTACGCCGTCAACTGCTTGTTCTGGTAGGGGACCTGATGGTGGTCTTTGGCAGTGACGCCATTCTCTGCCAGGACGTTGTCACTAAAGCGCTGAAACGCCGGCTTTACCCGCGGGTCGCTGGGCTTGAGGAAGAAGATCGCCATCTTCGCGTAGTAGGCGGCGGGAAGACGCCGGCCAGCCGCCATTGACTTATCGCTGAGATCGAACATGATCCGAGCCCAGTCGTCGTAGTTGGCGATCTGCTTGCCAGCCTCCTGCAGCTCACTCAGCATCTTCTTGTCGCCGACCCAGTTCCAGAATCGGTTCATCTGGAAGTTGAGTGATATATTTGAGTGCAGGGGATAGTACCCGACAGGAAAGCGGTCGAAGAGCTGTTGATCACTGAATTCCATTACGATGATCCTTTCCGATCGTAGCGCCAACGTCATCTGAGCGACACACTCAGGTGTCGCTTTCCTCTTCTCAGCCCAAGTTGTCTTCCCACATCACTTGGCCGCGTTCGAGGGCCTAAGATTTGTGAACGAGCTTGATCGACCTGTCTAAGTGGTGAGTGGGTCGCCTCACCATCTTCGTCTTGCCCTCAGCACGTCGGAATGTCAAGTTAAGCCACTTAACTTATTGAAAAATCAACACATTGATAATTATGTCTTTTTCAGGAGACGAGGGCAGCAGCGATGCGGGTGCGCGCGTGCTTTCCTATTACGAGCGCGTGAAGGGTGAGAAGCGCCGGGCTGCTGTCGATGCCGCTATGGAGGTGTTCTTAGAGCTAGGCTACGCGGGCGCGTCGCTGCAGCAGATTGCTAATCGCGCAGGGATTTCGACGGCGACGCTATACAAGCGTTTCCCTACGAAGGCCTCGCTTTTCGAGGCGGTCGTCCCTGAGGCTTGGCTCATTGCCGGGGAATACCAGGAGCCGATTGAGCCGGGCAATCCGCGCAGTGGCTTACGCATGGTAGGTCATGAGTTTGCATCGATTTGTCAGCATCCCAAAATGCTGGGACTCTATCGCGTGTTCATTGCCGAAGCCGCCCAATTCCCTGAACTAGGCAAGGCAATGCTGGCGCGTGGCAAGCTGCCTTACGTAAACCGCATCAAAGCCTATCTCGACAGCGAGACCGAAGCAGGAAACCTTAGAGGCTGGAACAACGCCCGCGCCGCCAATCAATTCTTTGGATTGATTACAGACCAGCTGTTCTGGCCCGTTTTGCTGGTTCCAAGCTTCTCTGTCACTTCAGAGCATGTGAAGCAAGCTGTTGATGAAGCCGTGTCGACCATTATAGCTCGCTACGAACGTGAGCTAGATAGTGTCGAGTAGTTCTGTCTCCCGCGCTGCGGAGCTCGCGCGCAGGGTCAGCGCGCAGCCGTGTTGCCCGGAGCTGACGTGTAGGCGCAGTTGCCCCAGCCCTGCTCGGGGGTCAGACGATGCGGACAGGGTTCGGGCATTCCAACTCCAGCATGCGGTTAAGGGCACGGACAGCCACGTCCACCTCGGTCGTCCGGCGCTGGTCCGTGCGCGAGCGCAGCCCGTCACCGATCACCTGCTTGAACCCCCCGATGGCTGCTTCGGCCCGAGCCGCTTCGTGGTGCCGGACGTTTTCTGCCAGGCTGCCCGTCCGTGCTCGGCGATGCCCGGCAGGTGGCAGTCCCGCTACGTGGGCGCAGTCTCGGCCGTCTCGCTCGGCACCGCCTTGGACCGCGGCGGCACGATGATCGCCGCTTCCGGACAGCGCTCGGCCACAGCCGCAGAAACGCCCTCCTGATCGTAGGCGCCGTCAGCGGTGAAGGACGCCACGGGTCCGGCGACTTGATCGAGC
>CAXTGN010000123.1:0-11319 GCA_964243455.1 uncultured Acidobacteriaceae bacterium | reverse complement strand
GCCGAACCTGCCGATCACTCGTGTGCAGGACTCCACCAACGTGCTCATCGCAAAAAATGACGTCGCGAACGCCGCTGCCGCTGTAGCCAACGCCGAAAAGGATCGTGACCGTGCGGCGGCTCAGGTTGTGCAGCAACAGGCAGCGGCTGACAAGGCGCAGAAGGACCTGGAGCGATACACCATCCTGGTCAAGAAGCAGGAAATCTCGAAGACCGACTACGACCAGTACGTCTCCAACGCGCAGCAGCAGAATGCGAATCTGGCGGGCAACGAGGCTGCTCTGGCTGCTTCCGACCGCACCGTGGATCAACGCAAGGCGCAGTTAGAGGAACAACAGAACCGTTTGATTCAGAACGAAGGTATCGTTCGGCCGCAGATCGCTTCCCGGCAAGGAACGGTTGAAGAACAGCAGGGCAACCTGAAGAGTGCGGAAGCACAACTCGAGCAGGCCAGGTTGAATCTTGGTTATTCGAAGATATACGCCCCTGTTGCGGGTGTCGTGATGAGTCGTACCGCGCAGATCGGTACCAGGGCTTCCTCCGGCCAGCAGCTCCTGATGATCTCGGAGATCGGCAATCTATGGATCACCGCCAATTTCAAAGAGACGCAACTCTACTACATGAAGGCAGGACAAGCGGTCTCCATACATGTCGACGCGTTGAAGCGGGATTTCACGGGGAAGATTACCGCCATTGGCGGAGCCACGGGTTCCATAGCCAGTACGCTACCGCCCGAGAACGCAACCGGGAACTACGTCAAAGTCGTCCAGCGTATCCCCGTGCGCATCGATCTCGAGAAGAACCAGGACGGGCTTGATCGGCTTCGTCCGGGCATGTCGGTGGAACCCAAGGTGCACGTCCGGTGACCAGGCTTGCCTACGCGCCCCGACATTGAGAACAGGAGCGTTCGGAAACTACTTCCGCTTCGCTTGACTCTCGGCCAAAGCGTTTGTTGCCAGGAGGACTTGAGCGAACTGCCGCTCTGCAAAGCTTTCGGTGATTGGGTCCGTTCTTAGCAACAAGCGAATGATCAACGGGCTGTACAGCATTTCTATGAATTGCCTCGGCTTCAAACGGCGTGGAAGTTCACCGGCCGTGATCGCTTCCTGCACTAGTTTTTCGGTTCTCCCAGTCCAGGGCAGTTGGACTCGCTGGTTGAACTCGTTTCGCAAGGCGAGGTCATCCTGAAGCGCCGTAAGTAGCCGGGCAGTCACGATTCCGGTCTTGCCGCGCAGCAGTCGGCTCGTGCGCATGAACCCTTGGCGCAACCGCTCCAGCGGCGTTCCTGTCGACTCTGGCGTGATCGAGTGATTCACCCGTTCGAGAAAAGCCTCAAGCAGGAGAGTCTCCTTATCCGGCCACCAGCGATAGACCGTAGCCGTGCTCGCCCCAGCAGCCCTGGCGATCTGCAGAACGGATATTTCACCGACGGGGTGAGACTCCAAAAACGCATAGGCGGCTTTCAGGACGGCGGCCCGTGACGCTTCGCTTCGGGGTCGTCCTGGCGTTCGCTTCGTAGTTGCCGTTTCTGGATCAGCAATAAGTGTCATGGCCCGTACGCCTATCAGTATAAATGTGCCGGTTCGGAGCGGTGGTAACTACATTAACCCCTTTCAAGCACAACGTCACAACCAAGAAACTTCGCCAAACCACTCGTGACTGGAGTTTCGATGCACACCGAACTGCTGACTTACACCGCCGATCGACTCAACATGCACAGCGAGTTTGTATCTGGGCAACAACGAAGGCCGCCGTCCCGGTGTGCTCGTCTTCCCTGAAGCTTTTGGCTTGAGACATCAAGGGCCGCATTTTGGTCTGTATCGGTGCCGACGATCCCGGCATCAACCTGGAACAACGCAACCAGTTCGAGCAGGAGATGAGGGCCGGCAACGTCGACTGGCAGATTCACGCCTATGGCGGCGTGGTGCACAGCTTCACCAACAAGAACGCCGACCGTTTGGGGCGACCGGACTTTGCCCGCTACAGCGGGCCCGCGGACCAGCGCTCATGGGCATCAACGTGCGAATTGTTCGACGAATGTTTCGCGTGAGGTAACATCACACCCCTGCGCGAACGAGAAGTCCTTGCGCGCAAAAGAATAACGGCGGCGGCGCCGCGATACGTCCGACCACGTTTATTGAGGGACTAATCGGTATCGCGCTCTTTGTCTCCCGTTGCCAATAGGCAACTTGCTTGCAGACCGGATACAGATGATGGATGCCTTCTGGGTCGGGCGCATCGGCCAGGCAACCGCCAGCTCTTATATGACTCTCTTGGTCAACACCTTCGCACGCTGCTAATCGTGTGCGCTCATCCTCGTTCACGCCATCCTTAGAACCTGACAGTTCCAATGGGCGGGGACCTGACCTTTCTACTTGGCGCTACAATAACGACGAACAGAATTCTGCGATATCATACGTAATTGTTCATCTGACGAGACTTACGTAAGACTGACCCCACTACGGTTTGGGTGGGACTACATCATCCTTCGCGGACTTGCTGAGCCGGAACCTCACGGTTGTCTTGGCTGCGATCTTGATGGCCTCGCCGGGTTCCGGCCCAATTGGGCCGCACGTTGGCCCTTCACTAAGGACTTGAAGCGGAGCGAACGGGACTAACAGACGTACGGAGCGATTCATTACAAAAGGATTAGTATGCCGGAAAGCGGCCACGATCCTAGAACGAATCTAGACGCCCCCAGCAGGTGCAGCTTCGACCGCACTATAACGCCCGCTAGCGCATGCGTTAGGTACCTTGCGAATGCATGGCCGTTTGTATCGATCTATCGCTGTCTTAATTTAGACAGTTCCATTTGCGCCGCTTCGCGGCTCTGGCTAGTGCGAATGTCTCCCTCCGGAGCATGGATCATAATTTGTTGAAGTAAGGCTTGAGCCTCCAGCGGGCGACTCTGATGGATTAGCGAACGTGCCTGGATGAGGGAAGCGTTCAAGCGGCGTGGATCGTCTACTGGAAGCTTCTCACTCGCAATTTCATATGCCTGGCTGGCAACCGGTTGCAAATCCTTCCATTGGTGCTTTTCATAAGCAATCGAGGCTATACCGGTCAGCGGAACCGTCCATGCGAAGTCGGGTTGCGGGTAAAGTTGCTGATAGATTGTTAAGCTTCTCTTATAATCAGAGAGCGCCTCTGCATCGGCACCTTGTTGATGGTTCAGTGAGGCCAAGGCAAGCAAAGCATAGGCCTCAGTTCGCGAGCGCTTAGGCTCGTGACTCAAGGTAGCGATCGCGTGCTGCAGAAGCTTCTTGGCCTCCTGCCGAGAAGGCGGAAGGTGGGCGAGTTCGGTCCCGAGATGGGCCTCCGCTGCGGAAATCTCGTGGTGTCCCGGCGGCAACCAATCCTGCAGGATCGACAGCGCCTCGCGTGACTCCGAAGCGGCCTGCCCATATTGCCCGAGCAGGTCACGGCCGTTCGCGATACTAAGTAGATGTTCCGCGATATCCGGGTGTCGGGCGCCTTGCAATTCACGGTCTATGGCCATGCTCTGCTCCTGAAGCTCGAGCGATCGTTCCAGGTGACCTCTGTAGTTTTCCACGACGCCGAGGTTGTTGTACGCATTAGACACGTCTTCCAGTAAGTCAGGGTGGCCCTTTTCCCTGGCGATAGCACCCTCCAGCAGTGGAACCGCTTGATCATACTGGCCGAGCTCTGTATGGATCTCCGCGACTTTGTTCTGACTGCGGGTGATGGCAATATCGTCTGCGGCGAGTGTATTTTGCTGAATTAGGAGGGCGCGTTTTGCCAGCTCCATGGCAGCCTGTGCCTCATGTTCGTCGCTCTTTAGTGCTGCCTGCTGTATTAGGGTATCGGCGAACTGCGGGGAGTCTGCCCCGAAGAGGTGCCTGCGCTCGTCCAGCGCGCGCTGCAGCACCTGTTCAGCCCTAGGATAGTTCCCAAGCACCTCGAATCCTGTACCCAGGGTGTTGAGCAGGCCGGCATGGACCACTGGCTGGCTTTCCAGCAAGCGTGCTTTCTGGAGACCTCGTTCGGCAAGCTGTTCTGCCGTGATGGGTCCGCGTACGGCCGCGTCGCCATCGAAGAAAAGCTGTTCCATGAATCGTTGTATGGTCTCCGCCTGCTGCGTTTCTTCCCGGGCCTTGTCGCGCGCTGCCCGGAGGTTACGTATGGCAAGCAATGCGCTGGCAGCCAAGGCGATAACCAGCAGCGAAAGGGAGGCGACCAGAGCCCGCTGGAAGGGCCGCTTGGCCAACTCGGCTGCCAGGCGCTGCTGCGTTTCGCGGGCGGTACGCTCAGCGTTGCTTACTCTTTCCTGCTCCTCCCGGCGCCGCGTCTCTGCGAGGGCGGCCTTTTCGCGCCTTGCTTCCACGGTTCGAAGCCACTCGGCCAAGATCGGAGCTTTAGGGCGACGCGCCGCATTGACGTTGCAGGCGGCCTCGATGTCGGCCTGGAGGATCGGATCGCCAATCGCCTGCTCCCATCCGGGATAGGGCGTCTTTCCGTAGTCGCCGCATAGGAGCTGGAAGAGGATGACACCCAGGGCGTATATATCTGCCTCCGGGGTGGGCGTTACGCCCGGTCCCACCTCGGGCGCATGGTAAAGGCTGGTTCCACCCACACCGCCGTTGAACGGCAGCAGCGTGCGGTCGCCCAGTTGGAACTCCGCCAGGCGATTGTTGCGGATCACCGAAGCGACGCCGAAGTCCGCTACTTTGACCTGCCAGAAGCCGCCGACGCGGGGTCCCGGAGAAAGCAGGATGTTGGAGGGCTTGAGGTCGTTGTGCACGACGCCGAGGCTGTGGGCCTTGCCCAAGGCCTCGGCGAGATCGGCCATGACCTGGAGACAGACTTCGCGGGAAAGACCGCCGTGAAGACGCTGCACTTCCGACCACGCCATCAGGTTGAGTCCGCCGTACTCCGATTCCACGAAGCATGGAGAGGTGGTGAGACGGAAACTCAGGATGCGCACAAAGGGTTTCTGAGTCTCGAGGCCCCGTTCGAAGGCCTCCCAGGCGCGCACCTCGCGACGAAGGGCGTTTTTCCGGGCAGGGTCGGTTGCGTACTTCACCACCCGGACCTGCTGACCGCCCTTTTCCCTGATCTGCCAAACCCGGCATCTCGGACCCGGTTCCAGCGGAACCTGCAGCTCCCAGCCCGGTAGCCCAGGGGCATCGGCATCCTTCTTCAGAGATCCCCACAGCTCCTGCAGTTCGAAGTTGCGGACCGTCACCGCACCTACGACCTGAAAGCCCCTGCCTCGCACCGTGCGGATTACCTGCTCGGTGATGCCGCCTTGCCGCACGGCACGGCGCAGCTGCCGGATGGCGTCTTTCACAGAATCTACGCTGCCGTCAGGACCCCATAAGCGGCTGAGGGCGATGCTGGTACGGCTGTGATTGGTTGTGCTAAGAAGTGCATGGAGCACGTCGAGAACGCGGTCTCCGAGACTAACAGCCTTTCCTGCAACCCAGAACTTTCGCTGTTCCTCATCGAACTCGCAACCTGTAAAGGTCCAGATACGCATGGAGGGCTCCCAAGGGTCTCCGTTAAAAGCTGTAAGTGCCCGTTCCCCAATCGTTTCACGATTCTTCACGATTGGGACGCTTGTTTTTCCCTTCTTCCGGACGCCGCTGGCAGGCTCAGGTCCAGGTACCGGGCTTTCTGAACGGAGTGCCCGGGCCGTGCAGGTGCACAGCAATGTGGGAGGAGAAACCAGGTGAGAAAGCGTGGAAGAGTGTTGCGCGATACAAACGTTGGTCCGGGTCTCGTCACGGTGGAGGGCAAGCAATACAGCTTCACCCTGGAAGACATGTGGGTTTCGGAGATACCGCCGCGACCGGGCATGGTGGTTGATGTGCGCTTTAACGACAGCGGCGTCCCCGTCGCGCTCACCGCGGTGCCGGAAAACCAAATCGCCAAGGAGCAGGCTCAGCAGGTTCTTGCGGGAGCGCAGACACAGGGAACCGCAATCGCCTCTACCTTGAAGGCTCGTTTCGGTGTCCCGCGCCTGGTGGCAGCTGCCTTATTGCTGGGGGGGTGGTTCATCCTGGACTCCGTTTCCATGGGAGGCGTACGACTGCAACTGACCTTTTGGCAGCTGCTGGATTACGTCGGCAACGCGGGGGCGCTCGTGGGCTCACTGGAGAACAATCAGGCACCCGGAGCCGGGATCTATGGGCTGTTGGCGTTCCTTGCGCTTGCGGGACCCCTCCTCCGATTTTTCTGGCAGGACCGGCGCGCCGCACTGGGCGGAATCTTGCCTCTGCTCTTGATGCTTTTGGCGGCCTTCGAAGTCCGCAGTGGCATTCAGCACGCGCTCGACCTCGTGGTCGGCACAGGACCGGCGTCGGGCCCTGCCCGCGACCGCGCTATGAAGATGTTCATGAGCCAGTTCAGCTTAGGCGCCGGCGCTTACGTGTCCCTAGCAGCCTGTGTCTACTTTGCCTGGAACGGCGTTAGGGAGTTTCTGGTGGGCAGAGCCATGATGCTAGGTCCGGAGCTACAACAGGTACGAACTCCAGCGTAGGCCTATTCCCGCAACCTCGCGAGCGGAGGGCGTCTCCGCGCCCATGCCCCCGTGCGCCCAGAGAATGACGCCCCACCTTGACTTTCGAAAGGATCACAATGACGACGGAAACCCGCCTTCGCAGGGTCGGCAGTGCACCGCTCCTTGGTGTGCTGCTGGGCCATCCACCTAGCCTGTACGCCGCACCGCGGCTGCAAAACCCCTCCGGCATGCACCTGCAGTTTGGGCCAGGCGGCTATGCTGCCGGCAAAATCCTGCAGGAGTTTCACCTGCCATCCTCCCCAAACGATCTGCTCTCGTTTCTTCTGGAGTATGCGCTAAAGCAAAAGCTCGGCAACACGCTTCCGCTCAACCTCAATGCAAGTACCGCCTATCCCACCGTGGACAACGGCCAGCTTCCCGGGGGTCCATTTCATGGTCAGCCGCTCATCCCCACGGCCAACAATCTGCACACAGCGCTTCCCCCCGGGGATTATGTCGTTCCGGTGATGGCGTATTGCACCCAGTACAGTGTGCACCGGCCAGGACAGGGCACAGCCTACAAGCTGGCGCCCGTGGAGGGCACGCAAGCCCAAGCAATCTCCAACCTGCTGTGGAGGGGAACGCTGGCCGGCAAGAGCCCACAGGAGCTGCAGGCCACCAACTGGGCCATCCAGGTCGTCACCTCCGGGTCACTCAAAGCCAAATACAAAACAGCGGAGCCCGGCGACGATCTGCCATGCGATCTCCTGGGAGCAAGTGGACAGCGCTGTCAACTTTGTCTATAGCCCTGCAGTGTCGAACACTCACTTCCTCTTCGTCAGTCTGGGACAGGATGCACCCCCGTGGGACGTTGAGTCGATCGTGTTCCTGCCTTGACCGCCTGCCAGGGAGGTGCTGCAGAGTCTCCTCTCGTTGGCTCACTTTTGAGCTCTCAACGTCGGCAACCCTCAGCACTTCAGCCGCCCTGGCTGCCCGAACTCTCAGCCCCTGTTGCTCGCCCGGTTGTGGAGCAGCAAACCTCATGACGTTCAAATCAAGGAGTTCTAAGTCATGCAGATTCGCCTAAAGCTTTTCCTCGCGATCCTCGCCGTCGCCACCTCAAGTGCAGGCGCCAGCACACTGGCCGTTTCCTCCTCCGGCACGTTTTCCAGCAGCACGCCAACGACGAGCTTTTCTGCGCCGGACGGAACCTACTCTTTATCCTTCGACGTTTCTGCCACCCCGGTGACCTCCGGTGACTCCGCCGGCAACCACTTCAACGTGGCGTACACCGACTTCAGCTACACGATCGATCGTGTCGCCAGCACGGCTCCGGTCGCCAGCATCACCTTCTTCAGTGAAGCGGACAGGGGGCTTTTCAGCGTATGCTTCACAACTGCCTGCCCAGGCGAGAGCATACCGGCAGATGCCCTTGTCTTCGAGGGCTCTCAAGCCTACTCCGGTAGCGAGTCGGATCCCACCATCCTTACAGGCATGTACGATCCTTCGGTGCAAGGCGCCGTCGTAAGCGGCGTGGGCTGTGCGTTCAGCACTGATGCGCCTCTCCACGTCACCGCGAGCACACCCGGTTCAGTCACACCCGAACCTTCGGGCATGCTTCTGCTCGGTACAGGGCTTCTCGCAATGGCTCCTGTGGCGAGAAGCGCTCGTATCGGTGTGCCTGACTTCTGGCCTGTCGACGGGCTCCGGGCGATCCGGAGCTCATCGGTCACAACGTACACGGTCGCACAGGCGAGCTGAGTTTGATCGGCAAGGACGCTGTGCCCGCTCCGGACCATCAGCTTTTATTCAAACCTTTTGCATGAGGATACGATGAACGTTCTTTGGCATAGCCGAACATCCGACTTGGAGTGCGACCGTCAACGGCGCACGTTTTTCTTCAGCATGGTCCTTGTTCTTCTCTTCATGAGGACACCCGGCTCCTACGCACAGGCCTCAAACGCCAACTGGGTTTCAGGCCCCCGCGGGGAGGCGATCTGGCAAAGCATGGCCCAGGCCCCGTATGCGCAGGAAGGCGATCATGGCCTGGTCGTCTACATGATTACCTACAGCTCCTGCCCTAACTGCATCTTGTTCCTCCGCGATTTCTGGCGGCCTCACAGGACGGACATACAACTGCGAGAGATCTTCGCTCCCGTCAGCAGCCAGCCACGCTTTCTCAATGAAGCAGCCGACATCGCTCTTACCCGAAGCGCGATCTCTGCCGACGCCTACTATCACCGCAGCGCCGTGGCGCCGCCGACCAACACACCCGAGCGCCGCGCTGCCTTGGTCCAGTCGGAAAAGTTCATCGAGCAGATGAATTCCCTGTACCGGCAGCTGGGGCACATTCAGAACAGCTTTCCGACCTTTGTGCTCAAGGTGCAGGACGGTGGCCAGGACAAGCTTTGGATCATCTCGGGTTGGGGCGATCAAAACCTTACAAGAGACATGACCAAGTGGGTGCAGGACAGCTCAGGTAGCGCTTCCACTCCGACTTCCGCATCCCAAGTGCAGGCTCAGCAACAGGCGCCTGGCACGGCATCCGGGGTGATCGGCTCGCAGGCGTTCAGTCCCGTCACGGCACCCAACCTAGATCTTCCTGGTCTCGCCGCCCTTCGCAAACGGTGCATGGGTGGGGGCGGTCTTGTGATGCTCAAGACGAACGACTTCACCGGCATCACAAGTGCCGGCCTCTCGCGCGAAAACATCATCGTGGATGGCAAGCTGCAGCCACCGCCGCCGGGCTTCTTTCGCGGCATGCGGATGGCGAACCTCCATCCTGGAGAGGTCGATCGGATGCTGGACATTCGGGCCATGACAGACGGCGAACGTGACATTCTCCATCTCTTGGTCGGCACGTCCTTCCCCATCTTTGCCAATATTGCTTTCGTTTTCCCAAAGGGTACGCTTGGAATGATGACCGAGCCCCAAATGGAAAAGCTCATCACACCTTGGATTGCATTGCCTGGAACCTTCCGGCTGCCGCCGCACCAAAGCGATTCACTTTGAGACCGCAAAGCCTAAGCTCGCCGGAAATCAGTGGGCCTTTGTGCACCTGGGCGAGGGCGAACGACGGAGCAAGGAAACCTGCTGACACGGAACTGGGAGGCGGTAGAGGAACGCTGTATGGGACTCCGCTTTCTGGAGTGCTCCGGGACGGTCATTTTCTCAATGAGCTGGTGAATTCGTGCGTCGATCGACTCCGCGTTTTGGTGATTGGAGCAACTCGCCTCAGCTACGCTCGGTAGTGGAGCAAGAGAGAGGGCAAGGCCCACCAGAAACATTGACGAACGATGGCGCATGGCCCACCTTTCCGGCTTACCGGGTGCGATCCAGCGAGAACAGCTGAAAGTCTCGGATGCGGGCGACACCGGCACTTGCAAGGATGTGGAGCCGCACACGCTTCGCCGTCACAGAAGGAAATCGATCGATCTTCTTGTGCCCAAGCGCGTAGCTGGATACGACGGTCTTCCAGCCGTCACCCTGCCAGATCTCGATCGCATACTTTTGTACGGCTTGACCTTCGACGAGCCATTCACTTGTCATCGCATGATCGAAGGTCAACGGCGTTGCGGATCGAATCTCCAACGTTGCTTCATGCGAGCCCGCTGCAGCGCTCCAGAACGTGTCCGGGTCGCTGTCGAGGGCACGAGCCTGATCTACGTCTGTGGCCATCGCCGGCGTCAGCAGGCCCTTGCCGTATCGCTTTTGCAGGGCTTCCCCGAGCTCCCCCAGCCGCCTTACATCCGCATCAGGCAAAAGACCGCGATTATCCGGTGCAACGCCCAGCATCCATTGCCCTCCATGACCCACGGAATTCTCGTAGCTGTCGATGAGCTCGTCTACGCTCTTCAGCGACTCCTCATCATTTGGGTGCCAGAACCAGTGCAGCTTGCGTAACGGGGTATCGACCTCCACCGGACGCCAGCGCAGATACCCATGGCGGTCGACGACGTTCCAGTTCTGGTATTCGATTTTGCCGGACTCGTTACCCGCCCATCGTGCATCGCCATACTCGAAGAGTCCCATGTCTGCAAACACAATCGTGTTCGGCTGGTAAGTGCGTAACGTCTCAATGATGTGTGCGAAGTCATAGGTCCGACCGGTGCTGCCGGCGCCGTCGAGCCAAAACTCCGCGATATCTCCGTAGCCGGATGCGAGTTCCGTCAACTCTGCGTTGTAGTAGGCATCGTAGGCCGCCGGATCCTTGTACTTCGGCTCATGCCGATCCCAGGGAGATAGGTAGATGCCAAACCCGAGACCATTTGCGCGAGCCGCATCGGCGACCTCGCGAATCATGTCTCCGTGGCCGCCTTTCCAGGGGCTCTGCTTGATGCTGTACTCCGTCTGTCCCGTGGGCCAGATGCAGAAGCCATCATGGTGTTTGGCTACCATGACCACATACTTGGCTCCCGAGGCTTTGATGGCCTTCATCCATTGATCCGGGTTGAAGTTGATCGGATTAAATATCTTGGGGTCAGCCGTTCCATCGCCCCATTCTCGATTCAGGAAGGTATTCGTTCCGAAGTGCAGGATGACGCCAAACTCCAAATCCTGCCATTCAGTCTGTTGAGGGGTGGTCTTCAGATCCACGGCATTCTGCGCGGGAAGAAGCACTGTGCCCCCGCAGAACGGAGCAGCTAACGCAACCGTCAGAACCCAGCTAAGCCTTTTCTTTATCATTGTCTCGTTCGTTTGTGCGAGCCCGGAACCCGTTGACTGCCGCAGAGTTTCCGAAGTCCTCACCGAGCCTGCCTTTCCAACCCTGCTGCGGGATCTTCAGACCTGCTATTCCGCAAGCACAGCCTTGCTCAAATTGCGAGGGTGGTCAACGTCAATGCCGTGGCTCAGGGC
>CAXTGN010000122.1:3649-11320 GCA_964243455.1 uncultured Acidobacteriaceae bacterium | reverse complement strand
CGGTACGGCAATCGCATCGCCAAGGGAACGTTTACCCTCGAGGGCACGACGTACCACATCCCAACGAATGACCACGGCCTGACTGCCCTGCACGGTGGGGGGAACGCGTTCGACCGTAAGGTGTGGGCCGGGCAAAAGACCGCCACGGGTGTTGAGCTTACCCTGGTGAGCCCGGACGGCGATAACGGCTTTCCTGGACAGTTGACGGCCCATGTGCGCTATACGCTGGAAGGCAAGTCGCTGAAGATCGAGTACAGCGCCGCGACCACGAAACCGACGGTGTTGAACCTGACCAACCACAGCTACTTCAACTTGAGCGGCGAAGGTAGCGGCGAAGTCCTGAACGAAGTCGTCACCGTGAACGCCGACCGGTACACGCCTACGGACAAGGCACTGATTCCGACCGGACAGCTGGCGCCGGTGGCGGGGACGCCGTTTGATTTCCGGCAGCCTACACCCATGGGCGCGCACATCAACGATGCGAATGATCAATTGAAAATCGCCGGCGGCATCGATCACAACTTCGTGCTGAACGGCAGCGGCGGCGCGCTCCACATGGCGGCCAAGGTGATGGATCCTGCAAGTGGCCGCACGCTGACCGTTTCCACGACGGAACCGGGTGTGCAGTTCTATTCGGGGAACTTCCTGGATGGATCTCTGCACGGCCCTGCGGGCGCGGCATATGGCAAGCATGCGGGTTTCTGCCTGGAGACGCAGCATTTCCCCGACTCACCCAACCAGCCGAAGTTTCCAACCACAGAGCTCAAGCCGGGTCAGACGATGCACTCGGAGACGGTGTTTACGTTCGGCGTACAGAAGTAGCGATGACCGGGCCACAAGGAGCGGTGCGTGGATCCGTGGATCCGTGGATTGTGGATCCACGCACCGCGCTCCGTTTGTGGTCCACCAATGCCCTCCTGCCCCAGCTCAGGAGGAGGCTGTAGCAGCCCAGGTCAGACTGACTTAGGAGTTCGAGGCAGATCGAGCCCCGAGGCGATCGTAGACGTCCTGATAGGCGCGGGTGGTGTTGGTCCACTCCAGGGCGAGAGCGCGCTCCCTGGAGGCATCGCCGAGCTTCTTGCGACGCTCCGGTGAGCTCACCAGCTCACGCATGAGATCTGCAAGGAGCTTTGGATCTTCAGGGTCCTGCAGAACGACGAGGGTTTCTCCAAAGGAGCGAACCGATTCGATGTTCTTGGAGAGGATGATGGGCAGGCCGCTGGCCATCGCCTCGAGAACCACCAGCGGATGGGCCTCGTATCGGGAAGGAAACACGAAAAGATCGACGGAACGCATCAGGGCCGGGATGCGCCGAGACTTGCCCACAAAGTGAATCCGGTCCTTGATTCCTAAGGACGCGGCCTGCTCAGGCGCGGAGCTGCCGTCGGCATTGCCGGCAACAGCCACGTGCAGTTCGGGCACCAGGCAGGCGGCACGCAACAGGGTCTCCAAATTTTTGCGTGGACTCTTGATATCTCCGACAAAAAGAGCCAGCGGGACGTCTTCTGGAAGGTTGAAGGAGGGCCGCTCCGGGGGACCGGGGTGGAACTCGTTTGTGTCGACGCCGTTGTAGATGACCTCCACGCGTTCCCTCGGAACGCCCAGGGCCTGGATGTCCTCCGCGACAACCTCGGAGACAGCAATGATCTGCTTCGCAGATCGGAATGCTTTCCGCTCCCAACGGGCGTTAAGAGCCGTGAAGAGGCGCTGATACAGGTTGTAAGGCCGCAGGGAGCGTGCGTAGGGGTAATGTACGTTCCTGGCCCAGGCGCTATGGACAAAGTGAGCCGTGACAATGTCACAGGGTTCCCAGGTGATGAACCCGTTTGCCTGAACGAGGTCGAAATGATGACGGTTCTTTCGTATCCAACGGGCGCTCTCGTTCGCAAAGGCGAGATTGCGCAGGAGCTGGGTCGGCAGACGGTCATTTCCTACACGCACAATACGAACCGCAGGATTCGACGCGATCTGCTCATCACAATGAGCCGCCAAGAGAGTGAGTGGGTACCCTTGCGCGAGGAGCGCTTTGACCACCTCGTAGTTCACCCGGCCCTGGCCGTCGTTTCGTTCAAATCGGTGTGCAACGAGGCAAAGGCGTACCGGCGGTGCTGAGACGATCATGCGGAAACCATAAACTGCCAGGATGGTACCAC
This sequence comes from uncultured Acidobacteriaceae bacterium, assembly GCA_964243455.1. Classification (GTDB taxonomy): domain Bacteria; phylum Acidobacteriota; class Terriglobia; order Terriglobales; family Acidobacteriaceae; genus Granulicella. Next base: position 9,167 of record CAXTGN010000122.1, on the reverse strand, counting down.
GGAGGTCGAACTCACCGAAGCAGACCGTGGCGGCTTCCGGGAGACCCTTCCGTCAAGGACCATCGTGCTTGCACAGCACAGAACCCCTCAGAAAAGGCGTCTATTCCGCGCTGCTGCGTAGAAATTCGGATTGCAGGCCATCGAGGATTTCCAGGTCCTCAACCACCTTCGAGTCTCTTGGTTTGGAGGCGTTGCGGAGACGCTCGGTGCCGAGGTCAGGGCTGAGGTCATAGAAGAACGGGCGCTTGCTGGCATTCGCCCCTTCGGCATCTTCGTCTTGGAGACGATCACGGAAACGACGCATGGAGAAGCGAGCGATGTATTCAAGGCCACGGCCCAAATCCAGGCGCTGCAAACGGAGGAGTTCGTAGAGAAACAGCCTCCACTCACCGACACTTGCGATGTTCTGCAGAGCGTACTCGAGCGTTGAGGCGCGCGCTTTCCGGATCGCCCAGGCGGGGAGCTCAGGATGACAGTGGATGTGGTGTTCCACGGTGGAAAGCACGGAACGGGCGAGCGCCAGCCCATTGCTCGACATATTGCCTGGATAAGCCCGATAGCCAACCAGGTAACGGCGAACCGCTGTGATGGGGTGCTTTGCGGCAATGCGAAGTTCGAGGTCGAGATCCTCACAACCCCCGATCCCGTTTGCTGCCCAGCTTGTATCGAATCCGCCGATCGAGAGAGCAAGTTCCCGGAACAGGAAGAGCGAGCTGCCATTGCCGACTGGCCGGGAAAAGAGATGTCGCGCAAAGATGTACCCACTGTAGCCCACGCCGCTTCCGTTGCGTACCACACGATCATTCACGTCAATGATCCGCATGAGCGTGTATGCGGCGGCCGCATTACTCTCGTTCATGGTCGTGAGGGCCATGACCTGATCCTGGATTTTGGCAGGATGCCAAAGATCATCGGCATCGAGAAAGGCAACGAACTCACCGCTTGCTGCCTCGATGCCGAGATTGCGGGCCTTGGCAACGCCTCCATTCTCTACAGTGATGACGCAAACGCGGGAATCCTGCGCCGCTGCCCTGTCAGCAATCTGTCGCGTGGCGTCCGTAGAGCCGTCGTCTACAACGATGACCTCGATCCTGGGATGCGTCTGCCTGAGCGCAGAGGTTAAGGTTCGCTGAAGAAAGCGTTCTGCGTTGAAAGCCGGGATGATGATACTGGCAAGTGGCTGAGCCTTCACGACGCACCCGTTTTGTAGCCAGAGTTACCCATTCGCTCCGCCCTGCTTCCACGTAGGAAGTGTTGGTGATCAACCTGCACGGCCCTGTCGCTCAGTTGCACGTGTACACCTGAACCGAGTTGCTCCTACACAGAACCTCCTTCGGCCTAAGTAACCGAGGACGATCTTGGAAGTTACAGTTACACGGTTACCAAGGTTGTAGAATTCGTGCAGTAATGAATTGCTTGAGGCTGCTCCAAGTGATGATCGTCAAGCAAGGCATTTGGTACATAGTAGTTCGTAGAAGCTCACGACATTTTAATTTGAACTCACCCGCGACGAGTGTGCAATCTTCGACAGCTCCGAGATATCACCTCTTTGTTGCAGGGGCGCTTACGGCAGTGGGGCTGTCCATTGAGGGACGTCTTCGAAAAGAGTTCTTCAGTGGACAATAGCGCTGATCTCGCCCTGGGTGAACGTCTTGGCGCTCCCTTCCTCAGTTCGCGAGAACTCCGACGCTGCAAGGAGCTTGCTGCGGTATTCCGGGGTAGAAGCCAGGGGTCCCGTTCGGACGATCTGACCATGGTGTATGACAATAGCATCGTTGCATAAGGCAAGGGTGGACGGACGATGACTGATGAGAATCAGCGTTGTTCCGCTCGGCAGGCGCTGGAGCGTTTCGAGAATGGCGTTCTCGGTTTCAACATCCACAGCGTTTGTTGCTTCATCCAGGATTAAAATCTGGGGTTCGCGTGCAAGGGCGCGGGCGATGCCGATCCGCTGTCGCTGTCCTCCGGACAAGCTCATGCCTTGTGAACCGACGAGCGTTTCGAATCGGTGGGGCAAATCCTGAATGAAGTCTGCACCGGCGGCGGAGGCTGCCGCTTCCACCTTGGTGCGTTCCATTCCCCGGCGGCCGTAGGCGATGTTGTCGGCGATGGTGCCATCGATCAGATCGATGTCCTGTCCCGCGACAGCGATGACGTTCAGCCACTCCGAAAGGCGGATGTCGGCGAGTGGAACTCCATCCACAAAGATGCCGCCGTTCACGGGTTCCAGTAAACGACAAAGCAGACCGATGAGCGTGGATTTACCAGCCCCCGAGCCCCCGATAAGAGCTGTAGAACGGCCCCGGTGCAGGACGAAGCTGGCGTCCTTGAGGGCGGCTTCGCGGTCGACATATTCGAAAGTGACGTTTTTGAACTCGATCGTTTCGCGCAGGCCCAGAAAGGGCAGATGACCCTGAACGATGGCCGGTTTATCGCGAGTCTCCAACATCCACTCGACTTCTTTGAAGTGTGCAACGAGTGCCGCGAAAGCAGCGCCGGATTGCTCAAAGGCCCGCAGGTGAGGCTGTAGGCGATTCATCAGAACAAGAAAGGCTGCCAGCACAGGAAGCGAAACGCCGGTCCCTACTGCCACCAAAAGGACCAAGATAAACAGCAGGCCGTGCATGGCTTCCAGCACGGGCCCGAGCGTACCTGAAAGGTTTTCTACCTCGAGGTTTGCGGTGCGGAGATCGTCGGAGGCAGCCGTGAAAAGCACCTGCTCAGACTTCTGGCTGTCAAAAAGGCGGATCAGTCGCGCGGCAAAGACCGTAAAGAGCATGCGGTCCGCAAGGACCTGATTGACCGTCACTGTTCTGGCGCTCAGATTGCGCAGCGTCTTTTCGGCTCGCTTCTGCACGAGCCTGGCGACGAAGCCGCCAATCAGGACGATCAGGGAAAGCTTCCAGCTCACCACCAGGAGCATGACGCTGAAGACGAAAACGCCCGCGGCCTCCGCCAGTCGGGTGAGAACGACGCGAATGGATTCCGATGCCTTCCAAGACTCCGAGCTGAGGATGTTCAGCAAACGCGCGGGTTCTTCGACGAGATAGAAGGAGTACGCAATGCGATGCAGTCGATCCGCGAGGGCGCATCGGATGTCGTGCCCGACCGATCCATCTACCCAGCTTGCAAAGCGATTTGCGATGATCTGCAATGCGCTCTTGAGGACCATGCACGTCAGGATGAACGAGCTGACGATGAGGACGCGGTCCTGACGTGTATGCCCCTGTGCGAATCGCTGAATGATGCCCAGCGCTCCCCGGCTCGTGGTGTTGAGATCGTTTGTGAAAGTGGAAAGCAGCGGGATGAGGAGTCCCACACCAGCGCCTTCCAGGAGGCTGATGGAGGTAGCCAGGAGCGTGACGATGAGGGCCGTCCAGAGGTAGCGGCGTGCAATCGCCGAGAGGTTCGCATTGTTCTCGAATATCCCGAATGCCTTCATGCGCTCCCCATCGCCTCAAGTGCCCTCCGCCGGCCTGCACTCCACGCAAAGATGCTCTATCTCGATGCGTTGTTATGATCCCGAATATACTGCACCGGTCAGGGTGTATCTATGACCCGGAAGGACCGCATGCACCAGGATGTGGCATTCATCGATGGAAGGACGGACCGGGCCGGCGCCTCGGCAGACAGCGTAGCTGTTGTGATTACCACGTTTAACGACCGTGACTACCTTGCCGAGGCCATTCAAAGTGTACTGGCGCAAGCTCGGACAGTTGACGAGATTGTTGTCGTGGATGATGGTTCAGAAACGAGCCCGATCGATCTTCTGCGGTGTTGCCCACAAGTTAGGTTGATCCGGAAGAGTAATGGCGGGTTATCCAGCGCACGCAACGCCGGGTTACATGCGATTCGTTCCAGTTACGTTACTTTCCTGGATGCAGATGATCTGTTGAAGTCAAATGCCATTGAGGCTGGCCTGTCCTGCTTTCGTGCTCACCCACAAGCCGTCATGGTGTATGGAGGTCATCGCCGCATCGGTGTGCAGGGCGAAGCACTTGGCGCGGATCACGCACGTCCTTTGAACGGTGATGCGTATAAAGCGCTATTGACCACCAACTTTATCGGCATGCATGCCACTGTTCTCTATCGCCGTGAAGTGTTATTGGCAGAAGGGGGTTTTGATGAGAGTCTGAGGATGTGCGAGGACTACGACGTTTACCTCCGTCTCGCACGCATGTACCAACTTGCCGCACACACCGAAATCATTGCCGAGTACCGCCGACATGAGCGTAATATGTCGAGCAACAACCAGCAAATGCTTGAGGCCGTGCTTGCGGTGCACGATCGGCACAAGGGCCAGGCGCAACAGGTGCGTCGGCAGGCATGGCATACAGGGCAGCGACACTGGTATGAGTACTACAGGCCAGTGTGGCCAAGGACACAAAACGGAACGGGAGCGTTCGTGCAGATATTCGGGAGAATTGCGCGGTCTATTATTCGCAGGGCAAAAAACCGACTCCGGGGTGGCCGAATCCATCGCCTGTGGAGACGTTCCACCAAGCGTTGGCCGCCCACCTTCGGCCATATTCGATATGGCGACTTTGACTCCACGGTCCCTATCGACCCGGACTTCGGCTACTCACGCGGCAACCCCGTTGACAGGTATTACATCGAGAACTTCCTCAAACAGAGCTCTCCCGACATCAGAGGCCGCGTGCTGGAGGTGGCGGAAGATACTTACAGCAAGCAGTTTGGCGGCGCACAAATCACGCAGCAGGACGTGCTGCATTACAACCAGCCTGATCCGATCGTGACCATCCTTGGCGATCTTACGCGGCCTGGCGTTTTGCCGGAAGCGGCGTTTGACTGCATCATTCTGACGCAAACCTTGCAGCTCATCTTTGAGCTCGAGAAAGCGGTAACGCAGCTGCATGCGGCCCTCAAGCCTGGAGGCGTTCTTCTGCTTACAGTGCCCGGCATTAGCCAGATTGAGCGAACGGACTGGAACAAAAGCTGGTATTGGAGCTTCACGGAGTCTGCGGTGCGCAAACTCTTCGAGCGGAGCTTTGCACCGGAGGACCTGCAGGTTGCCCAACTCGGAAACGTCTACTCGGCGACCATGTTCCTCCATGGGGTGGCGCTCGAGGAAGTAGACACGCGGAAGCTGGATGTGTATGACGAGGCATACCCCGTCATCGTGACCCTGAGGGCACAGAGAAAGTGATCCCGGTGCGACGGATTCTGCGCAAGCTGAGGCGGCAATTGCGTTCAGACGCAATCCGTCCCTCCATCCTGATGTACCACCGCGTGATCGCCCTGAAGCACGATCCCTGGGCTCTGGCCGTCGATCCGGAGGTGTTTGAACAGCAGGTCGAATACATTCGCGAGCACAGGTGGCCGATGTCTGTGGACGAGATGGTGCAGCGACTCCGGCGCGGAGACCTGCCCGCAAAAGCGATCGCGCTTACCTTCGATGATGCTTACCTGGATAACCTGGTTCATGCGAAGCCCGTGCTGGCGCGCTTCGGGGTACCAGCCACTGTCTTCGTACCTACTGGGCTGATCGGTAAGGCCG
>CAXTGN010000122.1:0-3639 GCA_964243455.1 uncultured Acidobacteriaceae bacterium | reverse complement strand
TTTGGTGGGATGAGCTTGCGACCATGATCCTGGAGTGCCCCACGCCGGTGGATTTTGTGCAAGAGTGTGACGGGGAAGGGGTGTTGGTTCGATGGAACGAGACGGAGCCTTTCGACGGAGACCCGGCGTGGCGGGGCTGGGATCCACCCCAGAGCCAACGTCAAACGAGCTACGTCGCTCTTTGGGGCCGTCTACAAAGGACAAGTGGAGCGGAGAGGAACAGCGTCATGAGTGCGCTTCGGAAGAGGTTTACGGTGCAGATCGACCCGCTCGGACTGCCGATGACGGAAAGCGAGTTGGCCACCCTGATCGAGGGCGGCGTGGTACGCCTTGGAGCCCACTCCATCAACCACGCTTCCCTGTCCGATCTCAGCCTGGAAGAGAGCCGCCTCGAAATCCGGGGCAGCCAGGCGCAGTGTCAGGAGTTCACAGCTGAACCCGTGGATGGATTCGCGTACCCATATGGAAACATGACGCCAGATGTGTGCAAAGAGGTAGAGGCCGCCGGTTTTTCTTGGGCGTGTGCCGCCGAAGCTGGATTTGTTGACGGAAAGCCGTCGCAATACTTCAGACTGCCACGCATACCTGCTCCGAATGTCGCTGGGCAGGCGTTCGCGACGGTCCTTGCGAGCTAGCCAAAATCATGTGAGATCGCGCAAAGCATCCATGGGCAGGCAAGCGGGCTTTTGTGATGCAGGGCTGACTCAAGAGAAAGATCCATGACTGACAGACCTCTCATTTCCGTTGTGATCCCTGTATATAACCGAGACAAGTACCTCGACGAATCGGTCGCGAGCGTATTCGCCCAGACCTACGAGAATTGGGAGCTCATCCTGGTGGATGATGGGTCGACCGACAAGAGTTACGAAATGGAGTTGGCGTATGCGGTCCGGCATTCGGACAAGATCCGCTGTGTGACGCATGAGGGTCGGGCCAACCGCGGTATCAGCGCCTCCCGTAATCTTGGCAGCCGCGAGGCGCGGGGCGCGTATGTAGCCTGCCTGGACTCGGATGATATGTGGGTGCCCACCAAGCTGGAGCACCAGGTAGAAATTCTGAATAGGCATCCGGAGGTCGGGATGGTTGTCGGGGCCACGAAGTACTGGCACCCGGGAGAGGCACGCCTGGATCAGGTGATGCTGCCGGGCGGCCCACGCGACCAGGTGGTGCAACCTCCCCAACTTTTTCACGATATGTATCCGATGGGAGATGGTGTTGCTCCTTCCATGAATACCGTCCTGCTGCGCAAAGATGTCATCGAACATACCGGGGGCTGGGAAGAGAGCTTCCGTACCACCTACGAAGATCAGGCGATGCTGTGCAAGGTGTACCTGGTCGCACCTGTTTATCTCTCCAGCGAAATGGCCGATATCTATCGACAACATCCGGAAAGCATTATGAAGACCGAACTCGTGGGCATTCGGTATTTCCGTAAGCGCTATCTCTTTCTCACTTGGCTAGAGCGGTGGATGATGACGACACACCCTGAGCGCACGGCGGAGCTGAAGCTGGTCCAAGCCGCGGTACGGGATCCAGAGCTTTGGCCGTTTCGTGACCCGATCCGTTACAACGCATTTCGCGGCCTAAAGAAAGTTGCACGCATTGCCGGCAAGGTTACCCGTTGGTCAGGCCGCACGTGACCATGGTTAGCATGGGTGCGCTCGTTCCTTGCTGTAAAATGGAACCTGCGGGACGTTCACCATGGGGCAAGGCTTCGGTTGCGGCATGAGGCCGGTGTTCTGGAGCTGAAACGACAAGATTGATGGGAAAGACCAATGTGCCGCCGTCCGACAGCAGAGCCTTGGCCCACCTAAGGAAGTCGTATGCATCGGGATTGTCGGTTTTCATCCAAAAGGCATGCACTCGTTGCATCGCGTTGTCCCTAAGACATCGGGAAGATTGTGTTCAGAGCCTAGATCGAACGTGCTCAAGCGTTTGCTTGTGCGAGGGTCTTTTAGAGTGCATTCCGCGCCGATCCTCCTTTCGACATCCAGGTAGACGCCGTCCGAAGGAGACCCGTTATGCCATTGCGTGAGCGCCTGTCCAGGACGATCGCGGCGCTCTCAGCGGATGACAGTCCCCTACGGATCTATGCTCTTGCTATTGCCTTCTCTGTCCCGGGGCTTTACTTGTTGTTGCACGACCAGTACTCGCTTCTAACGTTTGCAATCTTTGCAGTCGCTTTCGCAGTTGCATGGTCGCTGGATCACACGGCTTCCTTGCTGGCAGTTTTGATGTACCTCTTCCTTCTGGGGGATATCCGAAGGATTGTCAGCATGTATGCGGGATCGCCAAAGCTCGATCCGCTCCTTGTCGTTGGGGCAGTGTTCTCGCTGTACGTAACTATCCCGCTCTTTCTCAAGCTCCGGGTGATTGACGGCATGTCTAAGGCAATGTTGGGAATCACCGCCCTGATGACCCTGGAGGTTGTGAATCCTCGGCAGGGTTCTTTGCTCGTGGGCATGTCTGGAGCGATGTTCTTTCTCGTACCCATGCTCTGGTTCTGGATCGCGCGGCAATATGCTACGGAACGAATCCTTTTCCTGATGGCTTACCGCTTGGTGCTGCCCTTGGGCGTCACCGCGGCCCTTCTGGGGTTTTATCAGACGTACGTCGGCTTCCTCCCTTGGGAGCAGATCTGGATCAAACACGCCCTCGAGAACGGGTACAGCGCCCTGAACATCGGTGGCGGGCATATCCGCTCGTTCGGTTTCTCTGTAAACAGCGCTGAATTTGGAACGCTCCTGATGCTCGCCAGTGTGTGTGCATTCGCTGCCATATTTTCTGGGAGGCGCGCCTATGCCCTGCTCCTTCCTATCCTTTTTGGGGCTCAGGTATTGGCTTCGATGCGCGGGCTTCTGCTGAAGACTGTGCTGGCCGTGGTCATGATGTGGGCGGTACGGGGCCGCAATCCCAGAGCGTGGATTGGCCGGCTTGCTTTCGGTTCGCTGCTTGGCTTTGGTCTGCTGGCCTACTCGGTGAAGCATGCGACCCAGGACGCGTCGGCAACCCCAGGGAAGACGTCGGCGGATGTTGCGACAAGTCACGTCACGCAGGGTCTGGCACATCCACTTGATTTGAAATACTCCACTGCAGGACTCCACACCCAGATGTTTCTTGGGGGCATCGCGAACGGGTTCAAGAACCCCCTAGGCATGGGGCTGGGTATTACAAGTTTAGGGTCGGGAAAATTCGGTTCCGGGGAAGGCACAGGCTCTTCCGAAGTGGATGTGAGTGACGTATTCACTACAACTGGCGTTGTTGGGGGCGTGCTTTATGTGTTCACGATGGCGATGGCCTTTCTTCGCACTCTGGCTTACGTGCGAACGGGGCCCCGGCTTTTAAGCCTTGCCCTTCTTGGTGTCTTTATTGGGATGATGGGCGAGTGGATTCCAGCCGGGCAGTACGCGGTCGGACCTTTCCTCTGGTTCTGCATTGGTTTTCTAGCCAACGAGCGGGTTCAAGAGAAGGTGCAACGAGAGATACGCGACTTAGGAGCACAAGCTCAGCCGGCTTGGGAGACAGGCATGGAAGAAGTGCTTGCCTAGTCGGCGCGCATAGAACCCCCTGGTCGTAGAAACGAAGTAGGTTACTTGATGATGAGCGCATCCACGACTGCGTTGATGGTAGCGGCGCTAG
>CAXTGN010000121.1:0-11346 GCA_964243455.1 uncultured Acidobacteriaceae bacterium | reverse complement strand
CGGTACGGAACACGCGCGTGACGCTGGGAATCAGCTTGCTGCCTCCCTGGATGAGAGGATTGGCAGCAGCGTTCTTCACCTTGTCTTTGTTCTTCTCGGCGTCGTACAGCGCGTCCTTCTGCTCCACGCGCTGGCTTCCGAGGACGACAGAGCTGATGGCCAGGCGCTTCGCCGCTGCATCCTGCGCAAGCTTGCTCAGGTTGGGGATGACGAACCTCGTCTGAAACGTACCAATGCGCCCAGTCTCATCATCCCGCGCAAGAAACTTGATGGTGTAACGGCCAGGTAGAAGCGTGAAGCCCGTGTCGTACTCGATGGGGCGCTTGGCCAGATCGGCAGCTGTGGCATCTGTCAGCTTGATGTTCACGCTGTCGCGCAGATTGGTGACGGTCACGCCACCTGCATCGTCCTTGATCTCGCAGACAAAGTCGATCAGGGTGTGCTCCGCACCGCCGCGCTTGGCCAGGGCCAGTTCGCGCCCCGGGATCTTCACGATGACCGGCACGAAGTACTCCGCGCGGTTTAGCTGAAAGTAGTCGATCTCCATGGCAACGGTCAGCTCCGTGATGGGATCCCCAAGCATCAGCGCATCTTCGAGTTGGCGTTCTTTATCGGTTCCCGTGAAGTGCGTGAACTCCTTTTCGGCGTAGTAGCCCTCGCGATAACTCAGCGCGGCGTTCTCATTGTTGAGAGTGATCTTGACATGGCGAAAGTGCCCGTTCTGCGCGGTATTGGTGGTGTAGTACTCCAGAACGTAGTAGTTGGTGATCGCGTGCTGCGCGTTGCGGATGCCCTGCGTGAGGTCGTTGTTGTCGAAGAGCGCCTTACCACCGGTATCGCCGGCCAGCGAAAACAGCGTGTCCTGCGATCGCTCAAAGGCATCACTCATGGTCTGCGCGGCCGTACCGGAATACATCCCCTCATTGCCAGGCGAACCCTGCGTCGCATCCCCGATAGGCGCAGAGGCGACGAGGCCGCGCGCATCGATAGGCCAGAACGACACCCCCGCGCGTACGGCAGCGTCCACCGTGGCCCGCAGCTGCGCCTGGTTGTCGATGCCATTCAGGCGCAGACCGCTCGCGAAGTACAGCAGCGACTTCTTTTCGTTCAGCGACCCCAACATCCTGGATGCGGTCTGCAAAGCCGAAAGCTGGCGGTCGGTGTTGAAGATGTTGAACTCGCTCCCATCCTGTCCAAAAGCTGCGCCCGTGTCGGCGCTCGAGGCATCAGCCACGCTCTGCGCGGAGCCCTGCCCTTCGCCAACAACCAGCGTCTGCAAGATACTCAGCAACTTATTGCGATCGGCCGTGAAGTCCTGCAGCACGTCGACCGATCCTCCCCCATACCGCATAATCGCGATCAGATCTACCGAGGTCATCTGCGTGCGGACGAACTTCTCCGCGGCAAAGAGTGCCCGCTGCTGGTCCTCGACCCGCATCGCGCTCATGTCGAAGTAGAAGGCCAGCAAACGGCGATCTTTAAACTGGCCCTGGCCATTGCCTTCTGTGCTCATCTGCGTGCGCGCAAGGCGCTTGTAGATCTTCACCTGCTCGTCGTCGCTCTTCGAGGCAGGGAGCGGCGTGGCGTCGACCGGAAGCGTCTGCTGCTCGCAAAAACGGATTCTCTGGGCAACCCCGTCCTCCGTCAGGGTGAAGTCCTTGGCCGTCAGGCCATCGATCGGATTGCCCTTCTTGTCCTTGACGGCAACGGTCTCAACGACAAGTTGCGACTTGACCTGCAGCGTGTATGTGTCCGCCTTGCCCTGTGTCGTGTTCGTCCCGATCTGTTGGGCAAGGACGCTCAAGGGCGTCAGCAAAAGCAGAAGACTTAAAAGTCGCATCGTCAGAACCTCAACCTGAGCGTTGTCTGCAGTGTGCGCATGGTGTTAGCGGAGGTGGGCAGCCCAAAGGTGGAGCTGTTGATGGTGCTGTTCCAGGTGGTGAAGACAACGTGGTTCAGCACGTTGTTTGAATCCACGCGCAGGTCCAGGTTCATCGGATCGCGGAGCCGGATCGTCCGCGCGAACGATGTGTTGAGCGTAAGCTGACCGGGGCCCGTGATGGAGTCCCGTCCCGCATCGCCCCACTGCCCCGCAACCGGTGCCGTGTAGGCTGCCGAGTTCAGGAAGTAGCCACCTGTATTCCGGTAAACCGGTGCGCCCGTGAGGTTAGGCCGTATGCTTCCCGTCACGCCCGTTCCGGGCACAGCCGCTAGATAGATCGGCGTCTCCGGTTTCCCGCTTCCCACGTTTAACTGGTTCACGATCGTCCAGTCCTTCAGCAAGCGACCGCGCCAGCCATTGAACAGGGTTCCTCCATGCATGCCGACCCCGCTGGAGTACTGCACATCCATCGTTAGAAGATGGCGCTGATCAAAGGTGGACAGGCCGCGCTCCGCACGCAGATCCAGCCAGTTCTGCGCAATCGTTGGCGAGGAGGTCGGTGGCGTTTCTCCCAAAGCAGAGGTGGTGACATGACCCTGGCCGCCGAGCTCGGAATCGTTGTCGATCGACTTGGAGTAGGTGTACTGCATCGTTGCCGTCAAGCCGCTGCGCAGGCGTCGGCGAAGTTGCAGCGAACCGGCCTGCCGCGTGGAGTTACCGCCCGAAGTGCGGTAAACGAAGCCTGTCGGACTTTCCGGTGTAGGGCTCTCGGCGCCGATGGGATAAGTGTTGGGTAGAAACTCCTGCTCGCCATGCGTTCCCTTCACGCCAAGGTAGCTCGCGATCACCACAAGCGCCCCAGGCAGATCGCGTTGCGCAGAAAGTTGCCATGTCTGCGCGTAGCCCACCCGCAGATTCGGGTCGACGCCAAACGGGTCCGAGGTCGTTGTTCCGCATGGGTAAAACCCATTTGCAAGCGTTAGAGGACAGGCTGCGCTGTTCTGCATACTCAGGCTCTTGGAAAGGGGCGCTTGCTGCGCCATCTGCTGCGCGCTGCTGAGATAGATCGAGGTGTCGCGATAGATCCCGTAGCCGCCGCGAATCACAAGGGTCGAGGCGGGGATGGGCCGCCATGAGAGGCCGATCCGAGGCTCGATGCCACTCTTGTCCGGCCGCACGAGCGAATCAGGGTACACCGCACCCGTGAGCGGGCCCTTGGTACCGGAAGCCAGCACAGGGCTCACCGCGGCAAAGCCGCCGGCAACATCCAGGTTGACAAGGCGGCCGTAGAGCTCGGTGAGTGGCGCGCCGTATTCCCATCGAGCGCCTGCGTTGAGGGTCAGCTCCGGGCGTACGCGCCAGTCGTCCGTCGCAAAGAGGTCGTAGACGGATCCACGGAAATACTTGTCGGCGTTGCCAAAGGCGATGGCGCTTGTATCCGGGGTCCCGAGCAGAAAATCGGCCAGATCGGAGCCGGTGCTTTGCGTGGGGCTGGTGCTATCCGCAGTTCCCGAGGTCGCCGCCCCGGTAAAGGTGAACGTTCCACGAGGATTCTGTTGCGACAGGACGTTAAACTCTTGCCGCCGAAAGTCGCCGCCAAATGTGACACCGTGGCGCCCACGCGTCCAGGTCGTCGAAACGGACAAGCCATCTGTGCGGTTACGGTTAAAGGTGCTCACTGCATCGGTGAGTGAGGCGATACCGCTGGAAAACGCAAGCGTGGGCGGACCCCAGTCCGTGGCGTCCTGACCGTTACCGATAATCCCGGCATCCGCGGACACATCCCGTCGATGGGCAAAGGCCGGACGAATCTCCGTGCGCAGCCGGCTGAATTCGAAGCCAAGATCGACATAGAATTCGTGATGCCACAGGTGGGACCAGTGCACGTTCGAATCGATCCCGAGCGTATTCGTCGTGTCCAGAAAGTTAAACAGGCTGTTCGAGTTGCTGCGCACACTCTGAAACGCAAATGCACCGTAAAACTGATCGCGGCGGCCGATCGATTTGTCCAGGCGGGACTGCAGCGCATCGCCGTGGGTCTGGTTCAGAAGAGCCGTCTGGTAGTTATAGCTGGTGTTGCCCTGGATGTTGGGAAGCGGGTACAGGCTCAGGAGCTCCTGCGCTTGGGGACTCACGGGGACAGGTCCGGTAAAGGGCTGGCCGGTGCGCGGATTGATGATGGTCAAAGGCTGGCCCTGCGGCGTGAGCTGGCCGGAAAGGTCCCCGGCGTGTTCGGGCGCCGTGGGCACCAGTCCGCTTAGCGTGGTCTGATTCGTGTCGCGAGTCCACTGGTACGCCAGGTTGAAGTAAGGCCCGCGCGGAAGCAGGTGTGGAATCTTGAGCGGTCCTCCAAGAGTCACCACACCCGTGAGCAGATTGAACTGAGCCTTGGGCGTATTCAGGCCCGTAATGGAATATGGACGCGCATCCAGAGCGGCATTTTCCTCGTGCACGGCAACGCCCCCGGTGTAAAGAGCCTTGCTGCCGGAACGGCGATTGCCGAAGGCAGGGTCGAGCGTGAACTTCGAAGTCGCTGCGTTGCTCTGACTGCCGTTGATCAACAGTCCGTCGTTGGCGTCCTCCGCGCGATGCTGGACCTCAGGCGTAGGCTCCTCAGCTGGCTTGGTTGCAGCCTGCGCTGTCCGTGCCTGCAGCTCCGTCGCGGGCTGGCTCGGCAGGGTCTGAACGGTCTTTGCCTGCGCCAGCATCTGGTCCAACGGCAGCATGGTCAGCTCAAGCGAAGCTGGTGCCGCGGCTTGCGCGACGGTCACCTCCTGGTCAAGGGGAGAAAACCCAAACAGCCGCACCGTCAACCTCCATTCACCATCGGGGACATCGCCGAAGTAGTAGAAACCTTGCGCGTCCGTGACAACGGTAAATGTCTTCGCGCCTTGGGCGAGAGTGACGGTCGCTCCCGGCACCGGAACGCCACTGAAGTCCACCCGGCCGCGAAACTCCGAGGCCACCGCGACCCCCGACAGCATGGAGACGAACAAGGCCCTTAGCGCTCGAGCGCGCAGATTGTTTGGCTGGTTTCCCATGGCCTAGTTCTCGGAGGGCTTCTCTACGTGATCTACCACCAGCACCGGAACAGGGGTCCGTGTCGCGTCCAGCCTGAGCCCGACCTGCTCCTGGATGGCCGTGAACAGTGGTGGCGGAGCATCCGCAGCCTCCGTGGTCGGCACCTTTACGCCCATGCCGGCAAACTGCGTCTCGTCCGGGGTCCACTTCAGGTTGAAGTTCCACCGCCCCTGCAAGCTTGTCTGATCCACCACCGGACGGTCGAGCACGGCCTCCTGCATGAGGTGGCTGAAGTCCTCCATCTTGGCATTGGTGACATGCAGATTGCCGAGCTGGCTGAACCACAGACCCGGTAGCCCGTCACCCTGTTGCTGGCTCTTCTCCAGCTTGGGCCCGGTCTTTGCGACCGTCAGGGTGTATGCCGCAAGTTCGCGGGTATCCTTATGAAATTTCAGCTGAAACCGTTCCGCAAGCATCTTCTGGATCATGCCCTTCCACTGCCGGTCGTTTGGCGCACCATCGATGTCCGGTGTCGCGGCGATATCGAACTTGTCCTCATTGATCCAGGCGGGAGCATTCACGATCTGTTTGGGATGCGTGCCATAGGCAAAGTCAATCATGTCGGTGAGTGTCGTGTTTAGAGTGGTGAAGCGCCGCCCCTCTACGCGAAACATCTTCCCAGGCTGGTCGGGTTTGCTCGGCTTCACGGTCGCCACGTCGAACGTCGGGTTCGCGTCCGCCGGCATGGGCTTGATGGGCGGTTGCGGCGCCGGGACCTCCCAGGCGGTCGCCGCCGTAGCGCGCTCGAAGTTCAGCGGAAGCGAATCCCCGCCCTGCGTAGAGGTTCCCGTGATCGTGCTGCCATCCGGCGACATTTTGCCCTCATAGGTCAGGTCGAACGAGGTGATCGCATACTTCAGCACGCCGCCGCTGAAGCTGACGGAAGACACCGGAAATCCCTGTCCGCCCTGGTCGAGGCTAAAGAACTGGGCCGCCAGCGCACCCGTTGCCGACTTCGTGATCTTGACGAGCGTGCGAAGGTCATGGCTAGGAACGTGCAACGTTCCCTGCCAGCTGCCTTCCACGCCCGCATTCTGGGGGGCAGGCACTTGTGCCAGGGCCAACGGGGGAGCTGAGCAAGTCACATAGCCGCCCAACCCAAGAAACATCGCAGCCGTGAGGACCGGGCGCGGCCCTCCGCTTCGGGAGAATCGGTGTTTCCCAAGGGCAAATTTCATCGTCGGGTTCTCTCCTGTACTGCAAGCTGGGCGTGCTGGGAAAGCGATCCTGCAAAGCAGAGGGTCAATGAATACCTAAAAAGTGATCTGGGGCCGCTTGTGCTTTGGACAGACTAGCTCCGAGGCCCGTTAGCTGTAGCCCTCTCTTTTTGTCGAAGTACCTTCTTACTGTCCTGATGCCCATCTATCCAGGCATCCGGTGATCTCTCCCCTGGCGAAGGCAACGTCGACGCCAGCAAACCGCCTACGCCTCCGCACCCACCAGCCTTCCGGCCCTCCGCGCACACGTGTCGGTGCTCATCTGCTCGCGCGTGCCACAGAGCTTCGAACGCGCTCCTTGCAGATGTAGCCGGACCCTTATTTCTCTCACCTCGCGAAACAAAGGTTATACGCTGGTCCGGTGTAACCGCTTACTAGGTTAGGGCTGAAGAAACCGAGTAACAAAACAAAAGATCGGTGGCATAGGCACGCACCCGCTCTCGCGCACGAACGATAGCTCGCTCTCTCACTTGCTCGGCTCCGAACACCTGACGCGGGTTCTGTTTACCCGAAAGTTGCACAAGGAAATGATTGACAAATGCTTGTCTTGGAATGCTTACTGTTGTGCGAACTATAACCCTAGTCATAGATCTCGTCGAGTCGGGAAGAGTGTTGCCTTCCTCCGGTCATCGCCATGGGTTTTGTTTAAAGAGCAGTTTTGTAGGGCTGAGAAATTCTGGGAGGCAAATGAGACAAACGAGGAAGACGAATCTGTTCGTCCTTGCTTGCTTGTGTAGCGGAGTGGCTTTCGCACAGAAGACAAGCGGAGGAATTACGGGACAGGCTACAGACGCGACAGGCGCGGCCGTAGCAAACGCCACCATCACGCTTCTGAACCCAAGTACCGGTACCAATCGCACAACCCACACCAACGCTCAGGGCGAATACACCTTTGACGACGTGCCCAACGGCACGTACGAGGTGGACGTCACCATTCAGGCGAACGAGATTCAGGTGCAAACCGACAGCGGAGCCCTGGGCAACATCATCGACGGAACCCAGGTCAAGGAGCTCCCGCTCAACGGCCGAAGCTTCGTCGAGCTAACCCAGCTCGGGCCGGGCGTCTCGGGTGCCAACAACTTCGATAGCAAGAACAAGGGCCTTCAGGGTGGCGTGGACTTCTCCGTAAATGGCAACCCGACGACCAACAATCTCTTTCTCGTCGACGGCGCCAACGACAACGACGTAGGCTCCAACCGCACCATCCTGATCTATCCGTCCATCGATTCGATCGCCGAGTTCAAAATGCTGACCAACAGCTACGGCGCCGAGTACGGGCAGGCCTCAGGCGCGATCATCTCCATCGCGACCCGTGCAGGCACCAACGCTTTCCATGGCTCGGTCTTTTATGACGGCCGCAACGACGCGTTGGCCGCGTATACCTACTTCAGCCGCCGCAACGCCGGTTTGGGCCAGGCACTCAACGGCAAAGACAAACTCCGCCGCAACGATTGGGGTTATTCCATCGGGGGTCCGATCAAGAAGGATAAGCTGTTCTTCTTCTTCAACGAGGAGTGGAATCACGAGATCCGCGGCTTCACGCAGAACGCCTGCGTCGCAACCGCGGCTGAGATCGCCGGTGATTTCACCACAACCTCCTGCGGAGCTCCTCAGCCATCGTTCCCTGCAGCTCTGCAGAAGAACGGCAACGCCCACATCCTGAGTGCCGTCGATCCCGCCGGCGTTGCCCTTGCCGACTACTACGTGCTGCCCAACAAGGCCGCGGATGCCCAAGGCTACAACTGGTCTGAATCCCTGCCCACCTTTCTTAAGTGGCGGCAGGAGAATGTGCGTGTGGACTACCACCTCACACCGCGCAATCAGATCATGGGCCGCTACGTCCAGGACAGCTGGTCTAACCCCGCCTACAACGGCAATCAGTACTGGGGCGACTCCATCTTCCCGACGATCAACAGCAGTTGGGCCCAGCCGTCCAAGCAGATCATCGGCCGTGTCACCAGCACCATCACCAACTCGCTCGTAAACGATGCCGAGTTTGCCTACTCCAACAACCGCATCAACATCGCGCCGGGCGGCACGAATCCAGGCCTGATCCAAACCCTCAACAGCGCCATTCCCACCCTCTATCCCACGGCCCTCAAAAACAACCAGAACGGCAGCACACCTCAGATCTGGGGAGGTTTGCAGCAGTACGGCAGCTACAACACCATCCAGACCATCGCACCCTGGAACAACAGCCTGGACATCTACACCGTCCGGGATGACGTCTCCAAGGTCGTCGGCGATCATTCCATCGCAGTGGGCCTCTTCCTTGGCTTCAACGCAAAGGATGAGGATTCCAGCACCGCCGCTTCAGAGCACCCCACCTTCTCCACCCAGGACTACCAGGTCGACAACACCAAGGGCGGCATTGCGACCGGCAATCCGCTGGCCAACGTCCTGATCCCAAACAACCCGTTCACGTTGAGCGAAACCTCCACCAACGTCCGAGCTCAGCTGCGCTGGCGCGACCGGGAGTTCTATGCCCAGGACACATGGAAAGTCACTCCGAAGTTCACGGCGAACTACGGCCTGCGATACTCCATGCTTCCACCCACGTACCAACCCAATGGGCAGGAGACCAACTTCCAACCCAGCCTGTACAACGCGAGCCTGCCGGCCTCTGACGCTTGCAATGGCCTGCTGATCGTTCCAGGCACCGATCCGTGCGGCGATGCTAACCGGCAGTTCGGCACCAACTTCAGCTCTGGAACGCCAGGCACAAACAAGTACCTGGTTAACGTCGACAATCACATGGTTGCCCCCCGTATTGGTCTCGCCTACGATCTTCACGGTGATGGCAAGACGGCCCTCCGTGCGGGTTACGGCATGTTCTATCAGCGGGAGCGCGTTTCCAGGTACACGCTGGTCACCAACGCTCCTTTCGCGGTCACCGTATCCAACTACTCCCGTCCTCTTGGTGGCGCAACCCCCGCCAGCCTTGGCGCGGGCGCGGCTTCGCCTGCTGGTGGATACGACACTGCTGCCGTCGTCCCCATGTCGATGCAGTGGAACGCCACCGTGGAGCAATCTCTGGCGAAAAATACCGTGCTGCAGGTGAGCTACGTGGGCAACCGCGGTGAGCACCTGACCTCGGTCTACGACGTAAACGGCATTTCGCCCGCAAACTGGACCGCAGCCACGTTCGCTCCCACCACGGCGATCAATAGCTATCGGCCGTACTCCAACTTCGGAACCCTGGCGTTCTGGACACACGAAGGCGATTCCTACTTCAACGGTCTGGAAACATTGCTCCGCACACAGATCAGCAACTTCCGCTTCCAGGCCGCATACACCTGGTCGCACGCTATCGCGGATATCGTCACTGACGATTCCAGTGGTGGCATCGGATCACAGGCGTTCACCATTCCCAGCAACCCCCGTCTGGACCGTGGCAACACGGCCACGAATCGTCCCAACATCTTCGTGGCAAATGCAACGTACCTCCTGCCGCTGCTGCAAGGCCACAGTGAGCTCGTAAAGCAGTCACTGGGCGGGTGGGAGTTAACGGGCATAACCCAGGCAAATTCCGGCAACTCGATTTCATCCTTCGGAACGGCAGGCGAAAATGCAGGTGCCTTGCCCTACGACGGTATCAATTGCCCTGTGGGAACCGCTGTCATTACAGACTGCCCGCGCGTAGCCAGCCATGTAAATGCGCTGTTTCAGAGTGGCTTTGTGAACTCTGAGCGTCCCCTGGCAACACCTGGACAGACCTGCACGAGCGGTGCTGGCCTTGGCGGCAATCAGGTGCTGAGCCCGACAGCCTTCACGCTGATCGGCTATCACCTGGGTACCTACGACCCTGGGACCGCTCCCCGCGGCTACTGCCACGGTCCTAAGCTAGTCAACACGGACTTCTCGTTCGACAAGAACTGGCGTGTGCGGGAAAAGGCGACCATTCAGTTCCGCTTCAACGCATTCGACCTGTTCAACCACGCTAACTTCCGCGGCGATCAGATCAATACGACCGCCATCAACAACTACAACTGCGGAGCGTCCATCGGCACAGACCCGGCCAACGGAAATGCCCTGTACAGCCCCTGCTCCGCGACCAACAACGTCATCGGCGCGCAAACCCGCAACGCCCAGTTCGGCTTGGCTTCAGGTCTGGTCGGCAACGCACAACGGCAGTTCCAGTACGAACTGCACGTCAACTTCTAACCTCGAACAAAGCAGGGCAACAAGGCAGGGCCTCAACGGCTCTGCCTTGTTTCTTTTGCAAAGAGAGTCGCACAAGTCTCGCAGCCATGTGGCACCATCGTTGTGTGTTCCGTTCTCCGCCTCTGGGCCGTATGCTCCCTGTGCCGTTGCTGCTTGCCACTTGCCTCGGCGGCAACTCCCAGCAACATACCCGGCCAAAGCAAGCTTTGACTCATACAGACAAGGGGCCGGCAGGATCGCAGCCAGCTTTGCAGGAACTGCAAGGGGTCATCCAGGAACAGTCCGCCGCCGTACGGGGTGGCGATCCGGCTACGATCGCATCCGCCTCCCGAAAGCTGAATGCTGAAATCTATTTCCTGCTCGCTCAGTTCAAACTGGCGCAGAAGAAACCTCAGGACGCGGCCATTCTCTATCGAGAGAGCCTCGCCCAGCATCCGTCTACAGAGCGGCGGCTCGCGTTTGCTTCGGCGCTTCTGCACTCCGGCGACGCCACGGCGGCCCTTGCTGAAGCCGACGCCATCCTTGCGGAAGAGCCGAATAACATCGCGGCCCTTCGGACGCGAGGCAGCGCTCTGCGCGATGCCGGGCGCGGTGACGAAGCGGTCGCCACCCTGACCCACGCTCTCCAACTCCGGCCCGATCCCAACGTGGCCTTCGCACTCGGCTCAACTTACCTCAGCCTTCACAGGAAGGACAAAGCCGACGAGATCTTCCGCCATTTGATCGATGGATCCGGCGAGAGCTCTGGGTGGTACGTTGCCACCGGGGACGCCTATCGAACCGCCGGATACATGGAAGACGCTGTGGCTAACCTCAAGTCAGCCCTCGCCAAAGATCCTAAAGTCTCACACGGCGAGTTCTTCCTCGGGCTCACGTATCTCCAGATGAACCAGTGGGGCCCAAACCCTGACAGCTTTCAGCACCTCCGCAAGGCAGTCCAGCTGAGCCCCCACGAATACATCAGCAACTTCTATCTGGGTGCCCTAGAATCCACGGCTGGGA
>CAXTGN010000120.1:9944-11349 GCA_964243455.1 uncultured Acidobacteriaceae bacterium | reverse complement strand
GCAATTACGCCAGCTCATCCGTCGCATCGTAGAGCGGAAAGAAGCACGCCACCACATCGGCGAAGCTGGTTTTCTGAAGCCGTCCCGCAGCATGGTCCAAATCGGCGGGTAAGTAGGGCTGCACCAGAGTAGACTCGACTCCCATGAAGAGTGACCTGATGCGGGAGGCGACTCCTGATCGCGCCTCCAACGAAGGCGGGTGGAATATGACCCTGTTCGTTGCACTGCTCCTCCTATGCACCTGGGGCGTGCTCGTCAGTCGTCTTCATGACCCCCTGAGATTCTGGAACTTCGGGTACATCCACGATGGCAGCCTCTGTTTCCAGGACCGCTGCGACCCTTATGATGTGCGCTTCCTCGACAGGGTCGGACAGCTTCATGGCGAGTCAGCCCGCTTTGCGCTGAATCCGGAGTACCCGGTCTACCCGCCAGCTACGCTGCTTCTGGCCATACCCCTCAATCCCTTAGGTTGGCCAGGCTCCGCGCTTGCCTTCTTTGGCTTCAGCATTTTCGCGTACGGGGCGGCCATTGTGGCTATGGTCCGCTCCGTGCGTTTTGGCCCGTGGGTCGCCGGCAGTATCGTACTGCTCGCGCTGCTCGCTTCGCGTTCGCCGTGGCGGGGGCTCTACTATGGCAACCCCGTGATGCCGTGCGCAGGGCTGATGACTGCGGCCTGCGCGCTTCTGCTTTCAGTACCGCGCCGGCATGACCTCGCTGCGACCGTGCTCCTGGCCCTGGCTCTCTGCATCAAGCCGCAGTTGGCCGTGGGAGCGGTGGTGTTTCTGCTCTGGCGGCGCGACACTCGGAGGGCGGCTTGGGCGACATCTCTGATCTTCGTGGCGTTCTCAATCCTAGCGACGGTGCTGTATGCCGTGCGGTTGGGCGGCTTCGCGTTCCTCAGTACCGAAAGTCGCATCCTCCAGCTGGGATTTCAGCGCGGGCACAGCTCTGATGGATCGCTGCTGAACCCAAACGCCTTTCGCTTCCTGAACCTTGAGCCGCTGTTGAGCGCTCTTCACCTTGGTTCCGTGTCAGCGAAAATCGTGACGCTCGCCGTCACAGTGTGCCTTGGCGCGCTGCTCTTCCACACAGCCAAAGGCGATGCCATGCTCAAGCAACGCCCCTGGACCATCGCGAGTACGACCGCTGTTTGCTCCTGGCACTCGCCCCCGCAGCCATGGAGGCCGAAGATCATCACTGGCTGCGCTGGCTCGTCCCGGCGACAGCGCTCCTCTGGTTCTGGTCCGAGCCGGTCATCCCTGCGCTCCTGCCCTCCACCCAAGGGCTGCCATTGAACGCGCCTCTTACCGTCATTCTCTTTGCGGTGCTGTTCTGGAGCGTTCGCCTCGGAGGTCGCTCTCGCGGAATCATGAACAGCACAGGCAGTCTCCTCGTGAGCGCTCCC
>CAXTGN010000120.1:5597-9902 GCA_964243455.1 uncultured Acidobacteriaceae bacterium | reverse complement strand
ATCTTGCACCTGGCCTCCTAGGTGCCACTTCTAAACGCCATCGCGTAACGTCAGGTGCGCGGGACAGCACCGGCTACACCTTCGGTGTTATCTCTGCCGCATGTGCGCACGAACGTTCGGCACAATCACAAGAAGTCCATTTAAAGTGGATGTGTCCGCACCCGACTCTTGACATAGTCAAAGCATTGCGCAGAACGTTGTCGAGGGCTGCCCTAGCCTGCTCAAGCTTCTAAGCACCAGCAAGGATTCTCGCGGTGTCGAGGGTAAATCGACGTCCATCACACGAAAAGTCGCGAAGGCCCCCCCCGCTGAGGAGCTTCGTCTCTTCCACGAGGTCGCCCAGGCTCTCACGTCGAACCTGGAGCTCGAACCCCTCTTGCGGGCAATTTTGGGCAAAATGGAAGAGTACTTCGGCCCGGAGCGCTGGTCCCTCCTGATGGTGGACGAAGAAACCGGCGACCTGCAGTATGCGCTGACCACCGGCACCTCTACCATCCAGAACGGCACGCGCTTACGGCGCGGCGAAGGCATCGCCGGCTGGGTCGCCCGCACGGGAGAACCCCTCGTTATTCCCAACGTTCGGCTGGACCGGGACTGGTCGCGCTTTGCCAGCCAGCACCCAGAGATGAACCTGCATTCCATCGCCTGTCTGCCTTTGCGGCACGGTGGCCGGACGCTCGGCGTCCTGCAGCTGCACAACAGTAAGCTGGACCTCCTGCCCGGCAGCTCTTTGTCTTTCCTACGTGTGCTTTGCGATTACGCCGCGATTGCGCTCGAGAATGCGCGTCAGGTCAACCTCGTCCACCGTCTCAGCATCACCGACGACTGCACCGGTCTATTCAATGCTCGGTATCTCTACACCTTGCTGGAGCAGGAAATCACCGCCGCCGTAAAGCCCTCCCTCATACCCTCCACATCGCATTTCAGCCTGCTCTTCTTCGACCTCGACCGCTTCAAAAGCATCAACGACACCTACGGACATCTGGTCGGCTCACGGCTGCTGGCCGAGGCAGGCAGCTTAATCAAGCGAGCCCTTGGCCCTCAACACCCCGCCTTCCGCTATGGCGGCGACGAATTCGTCGCGCTGTTGCGTGGTCTCGATAAACCCGAGGCAAGCAATGCCGCCGCGGCCCTTCGGGAACAGCTGCGGACCACAGCCTTGATGACCGGGGAGAACCTGCACCTGCAAATTACCGCGAGCTTCGGTCTTGCTACATTTCCACAGGACGGTGCGGATCTCCACAGCATCATCCGTGCCGCAGACACGATGATGTATTGCGCTAAAGCTGAGGGTCGTGACTGCCTCGTGGTAGCGAGCGGCGAGCGCCCCGCAGTCATGCCGCCCTCCAAGCAATCACGCCACAACTAAGCCATCCCTGCCGTTTTCTGACCGCTTTGACGTAGCGAAGATCTGTGGTGTCCTACGCAGGCAGTCCATCTCCCGGAGCGCACCTTTTGTCATCCCCGACGGGAACCTGCGCTTCTGGGCCCCATCTCCCGGAGCGCAACTTCTGTCATTCCCGGAGGAAATCTGCGTTCTGGGCCCCATCCCCCCGGAACACACCTTTTTGTCATCCCGAAGGGAATCTGCGTTCTGGGCCGTCCGACTCCGCTTCAAAGGAGGCGGAGGTAGCCGCCCGGCTCCCCGCGAAACATCCGCGCCAGGATTTCCAGCCCGTCTACCAGCCGAGGTCCCGGCCGCGAGAAGAACGCTGACCCATCTACCGCGTAGACACACCCTTTCCGCACGGCCTGCAACGTCTGCGAACCCGCCGGGAAAGTCATCCCGTTGAACTGCTCAATCGTCTCCGCCAGGTGGTACCCGCAAGGCATCACGACGACGATGTCCGGATCGGCGTCGCGCACCTGCTCCCAGCGCAACCGAACGCTCTTGGCCCCGGGTTCCGCAAGGACGGGATCTCCACCCGCAAGGGCAATCATCTCGGGAATCCAATGCCCGCCCTGAAACAAGGGATCTAGCCATTCAAGGGCCAGCACTCGAGGCTTCGAGGTGAGTCCCGGTAGGTCGCTGACAGCCTTCACCCTCGTTCGTAGCTTCCCGGTCAGTCCGGCTGCCCTTTCCGTTGTGCCCGTAGCCGCGCCCAGTCGCTCGATGTCCGCCAGCACACCACTCAATGTGTGCGCAGAAAGCGAGATCAACCGAGGTCGGGAAGCCAAACGGCTGAGATCACGCGTGATGGTCGGGCTGTCGATCGCGCACACCCGACACAGATCCTGCAGAACGATCAGGTCCGGGGCCAAAGCCTCGAGGAGATCGAGATTGGCGAAGTACAAGCTTCGTCCCTGCTGTCCTTCCGCCCGAACTATCGCGTCGATTTCTGCGGGAGGTAGCCCACTCGGCAAATGAGAATGCACGACCTTGGCCTTCGCCTCCGCCTCGTGTGGGTAGTCACATTCAAACGTGACCCCGACAACCTGATCCGCCAGGCCAAGCGCAAACAGCATCTCGGTCGCCGAGGGAAGAAAGGAAACGATGCGCATGGCCTACAACCTGCCTCCGAAGCTCTCCGGCTTCTCTCGCAGGGAAACTCGGGAGACGACCGTATACTCTGCGCCCTACGGACGGAGGGTGCTCTCCAGCAACAGACATTCCGATGCCACCCACAGGATCTCGGGGCCAAACGCCGGTAAGCTGGGCTCGCACATCGCTGCCAGGCTCTTCTGGCCGACCTTTCCTTTGCTACGGGCCAGAGTGATATGTGGTCGAAAGGGACGGCTCTCAGGCACGACACCACATGCTTCGCTAATCCCCGACACCTGCGCGTGAAGTTCCAGCAGCGATGGCGATGGCTCCGCCCTCACAAACAAAATGCCTTTTGCTGCAAACAGGCCCAGGCCTTCCAGAGCCACCACGGGCGCGCTAGCTGCCACATGCGAAAGCCCCGTTCGGAGGCAGGACGCTCTGTCTTGTCCCACATCGCCGAAGAATTCAAGGGTGATGTGCCACTGCTCCGGCTCGGACCACCGTAAGCCGTCTTTGGGTCCGCTCAAACGAAGCCGCAGGCTGGTCAGTCGTTCCACCGCAGAGTCAGGCAACGGCAGGGCGGCAAACAGGCGCATGACATCGAGACTACCAGCGGATGCTCCGTTGTACGTCAGGTTCGTCGTGGGAACATCTCCCCTGCTGCGGCGTCAAGTCAGCAGGTGGCGATCGTGGAGTTTCGTTTCGGGAACGCCGGCCGCCTTCCAGCCGCTGGTAACGCCAGTTAGGACCCATTCGGTTTCTGAACAGACCGAAGCACACGCCTCAAGCGGCACTCGTTTCCCTGACAGGCAAGTGACCCAAGTTATGACAATGAGCCATGTACGACGGCGGGTTTAGATCTGATTAATGATTCCGCTTATTTTCATCGCGATTGTCATCTTTGGACTTTTGTCAGCGTGCGCGGCGATCGGTGTCTCGGCTGGTTGGGTGTGCACCCTCTTCACGGGCTTGCCGCGGCAATTCAATGTGGATGCGTGGTTGGGCGTAGCGGGAGTCTTGGTAGGCTGGATCGGCACGCTGGTTGTTCCCTGGCATGGCACAGCTCACTATCCCCATCCCGAACGGGTCGCGGGCGTGTGTACCCTGCTGTTTCCTGTAATGTATGAACTCCTGCGGAGAGGCCACGGGGACCGCGGGGCAGGTGACCCAGGCTTGTGACCGGCCCAAGCTTTGTACCACCTCCGCAAAGTGAAAGCGGTGAAGGAAGAACCCCTCACCGCCGACAGGCTTTAAGACACACCGGTCTTAGTGGCCAGCCTCGACCTGCGGAGTGATAATCCCGATATTGGTGACATCTGCTGCGTGACCGTAACCGATCACCTGCGCGATGGTACCGAAGTCGAGCTTCGCATCACCCTTCACGAACATCACCTTTTCCTGGCGAATGGCAAAGATCTTCTGCAATTCACTGGTGAGCTGCTGCCGCGGAAACGGTGTCTCGTTGATCTTGTAGGAAATCTGTCCGCCTGCAGGCGCGACCTGGACCACGATCGTGCGCTGGTTGGGCGGTGGATCCGCAGTCTGCTTCTTTGGCGGCTGCGGCACAAGTGCCTCAAGACCCTTGGGATTGTTTGGCACGATGACCATGAAGATGATCAGCAATACCAGAAGAACATCGATCAATGGCGTAACGTTGATGCTGGCGACTGAACCGCCGCCACCGCCTCCACCCATTCCCATCGTCTACCTCCTTGGGTTCAGCAACAGCTGAAACCCCGATGCACATCCACGCGCCCTTTCGGGCGAGTGGCGTTTAGTGGTTCTCGTTGACTGAGTCGGTCAGCATATTCAGCTGACTG
>CAXTGN010000120.1:0-5587 GCA_964243455.1 uncultured Acidobacteriaceae bacterium | reverse complement strand
GGTGCGTAGTCCGTCGATGCCGTCCATTACGGCGCCGTAGTTCGCACGCGTGTCCGCGCGGAAGTAAACGGCCTTGTCATCGCTCGGATTCGTCTTCTTCGCCTCAAGATCGGCGACCTTTTGACCGATCGTGTCCTTGGTCACCTGGTCGCCACCGACGAAGTACTTGCCATCGCGGGTGACGGCGACGTTGATCGCGTCCTCTTTGTTGGCGTTCTCCATGATGGTTGCCGCCGTTACGACGGGCAGATCGACGTTCACCTTGTTATTCAACATCGGGGTGACGACCATGAAGATGATCAGCAACACCAGCATCACGTCCACCATGGGGGTGACATTGATGTCGGAGTTGACCTTCTTCCCCTCGTCGCGTTTGTTAATTCCCATATGCTTCGCTCCGTCCGGGCCTGTTACTCCGGCCTGGCATTTCAGTTGAAAGCGCGTTTGGCGCCGGGTGAATGCACGCTCTCATCCCGGCGCGCTCTCGCGGCTTAGCGGTGCGACTGCTTGATGAAGTAGTCGACGAGCTCCGAAGAGCTATTGTCCATCTCAACGTCGAACGCCTCAACCTTGTTCGTGAAGTAGTTGAAGAGCATGACGGCCGGGATGGCTACGAGAAGACCAAAAGCGGTCGTGACCAGCGCTTCCGAGATACCACCGGCGACTGCGCCGATGCCGGTTGCCTTCGAGCTGGCAATCGACTGGAAGGCATTCAGAATGCCCATCACGGTTCCGAGCAGGCCAATAAACGGTGCGGTGGAACCAATGGTGGCCAGACCGCCGAGACCCTTCTTCAGCTTGGCATGAACGATCGCCTCAGAACGCTCGAGGGCGCGCTTGGAGCTCTCCACCTGCTCCTCGGTGATCGCCCCGCCCGAACCGAAGGAACGGAACTCGGTCAAACCGGCGGTGACGACCTCGGCGAGATGCGACTTCTTGGACTTGTCGGCAACCTTGATCGCCTCGTCCAAACGGCCGTCCTTGAGGGCGTTCGCGACACGGGGAGCAAACTCACGCGACTGCTTGCGAGCCGCCGAGAAATAGATCGCGCGGTCAATAATTACGGCCAGCGACCAGATCGACATGATGAAAAGGATGATGACGATGGCTTTGGCGAAAAGACCCATGTGGCCCCACATGTCCATCGGGCTGAAGCCAACGGTACCGGCAGGGGCGTCCTGGAAGAACATGGCGAGTGGCGCGATAGAAACGTGGGCAGACTGTGCGAGATGAGCGAGAATCACGGACAAACTCCTCCTGAGATCAGGGTGCGAGGGACTACTTTGTAGTACCGGTCGTACCGTAAACGGGTACAACGCGAGACGGAGCAACGACAGCCATAGCTGTCGCGGAAAACTCTGCAACTTTCGGAGATTCACCTCAAAGCGTGATGAACCATGGCTGGAGGTGAGCCTACCCTGCCCGTTGGTGGTATCCCATCCCACGGGCAGGGTAGCCTTGTACGCGCTCGGGTTTAGCCGCCGCTGTTCAGATTGAAGTTCACCGTAATCGTGGTGCTGACCTCGGTAGCATCGCTGCCCAGCATATAGGGCTTGTACTTCCATTGCTTGACCGCATCGATGGCGGCGCCGGTGAGCATGGCCGGTCCGCTGACAACGCTGAGGTTTTCGATGTTGCCGGATTTGGAAATCGTTGCACTGAGCACCACCGTGCCGCTCAGACGCGCCGACCGCGCGATGGCCGGATACACAGGTTGCGGACCGGAAATCTTGTTACCCGCGATCACACCGCCCGAAATACGAACCGGACCCTTGGGCTTGGCAGCCGCAACCACCGGTCCGCCTGTACCCGAGCCGGTTCCCGACGGGCTGCCGAAGAGCGAGGCGGGGTTTCCTGCCGCGCCGCTGTTGAGGTCAGCCGAAGCTGATCCCGGAGGCGGCGGTGGGCCGGTGTCCTTCATCATGTTGATGTTTTTAGGGATCTTAGCCGGTGCGCGCAGCGTCTGATCGATCTCGGAGGGAGCAGCTGCAGCGGCATGCGGGACCACAGTCTGCACTGGCGGCGGAGGCGGTGGCGGTGGGGGTGGGGGTGGCGGCGGTGGTGGAGGCGCCGTCAACGATGCCGTGAGGGAGTTCTTCGGCAGGGCCTCCGGGTAGAGCAGCGGAATCAGAATCAAAAGGCCAAGGATTGCGCCGTTTATACCAAACGTCGCAATCATCCAGTACTTGGATTTGCTCTTGATCTTGCCGCTGGATTCGAGCATGGAATCTTCAAACATAGAAGCAACCTCGGGGCTTGCGAGCGCAGCTTGATGGCTTAGACACCTCGGTGTTTCGTTTTGTTCCCGAAAAGTTCACGAAGCCGAGAAAAGGGCGCAATTACCCGTTTGGGGGACAGAATTCGTGCAAAAAACGTGCGTTCTTAACTCGGTTATTCGCCATAAAAGGGGGTTTTGACACGGTCGCCGAAACGAGCGGCCGAGGACTGCTCGTTTTGGGGTTCTGCATGCGTCCGTGGCCGCACAGATACAGAGATCCTACGCCTGCGGCTCAGGATGACGGAATGGGGGGCGGCTCAGGATGACGGAGTGGGGCGGCTGGGGATCATGGCTTGCACGGCTGGGGATGATGGCTTGGGCGGCTGGGATGAGGGTTTGGGCGGATCCAGGATGGCGGGATAGGCGGCTTAGCGGCGGACGGTGCGGGCTGCCGGGAGGGCGGGTGTCTTTCTGTCCCTGGTCGCGCGCCAGTCCTGGTAGGCGACGAGCATGGGAGCGGCGACAGCAATCGACGAATACGTGCCGATGAGGATGCCGACGACCAGGGCGAAGCTGAAGCCATGCAGTACCTCCCCGCCAAAGAGGTACAGACTGAGGACGGTGAGGAAGGTCAGGCCGGAGGTGAGGACGGTCCGGCTCAGGGTCTGGTTGATGGAGCGGTTGACGACCTGTGAAAGGGTCTCGCGGCGGCTCAGGGCGAGGTTCTCGCGGATGCGGTCGAAGACGACGATGGTGTCGTTCATCGAGTAGCCGATCAGGGTCAGGATGGCCGCGATGACCGTCAGGGTGATCTCCTGATTGGTCAGCGAGAAGAAGCCGACGGTAATTAAGGTGTCATGGAAAACGGCAACGACGGCGGCCACGCCATAGATCAGCTCAAAACGGAACCACAGATAGATCAGCATGCCGATTAACGAGTAGACCGTGGCCAGCCAGGCCTGGTGTTGCAGCTGTTTGCCGGCGGTGGGGCCGACGATGTCGACCTGCTGCACGGAGAAACCGGAGTCGTGGTAATTGGCATGGAGGGCGTTCTCCACCTCGGCGCGGCCCTGGTCGTGGGCGGTGTCCTGTGCGGTCGATTGCGGCAGGCTGACGATGACGTTGTTCGCGGCCTGGCCGTTGGCGCCGGAGATGCGCTGGATACGGGCATCGCGGACGCCGGCGGACGCCATGGCGGCGCGGATGTGGTCATCGTTGGGCGTGCCGTCGAAATGCACGATCACCTGGGTGCCGCCGCGGAAGTCCACGCCGAGCGGGATGCCGTGCCAGAACGCCATGCTGAGCAGCCCGGCGATCGAGAAGATGAGAGAAAAGGCCAGGAAGTACCATTTGCGGTCCAGCCAGTCGACTTTTACTTCGCGAAACAGTTCCAATTTTGCTTCCTTCGGAAGCAGCTTCTAGCTTCTAGCTTTTAGCTTCCAGCGGGTTGTGCAGCTTACTGCTGCGTGCAGTGTTTCGGCTAGCAGCTAGCAGCTAGCAGCTTGCTCCTAGATCGACAGGGCCGCGCCGCGCTCGCGCCGGGTCAGGAGCCAGTCGAAGATGACGCGGGAGACGAAAACGGCGGTGAAGAGGTTGGCGAGCAGGCCGAAGACCAGGGTAACGGCGAAGCCTTTGACCGGGCCGGTGCCGAAAAGGAACAGGATGCCGGCCGAGACGATGGTGGTGATGTGGGTGTCGATGATGGTGATCCAGGCATGACCGAAGCCGTCCTGGATGGCGGCGGCGGAGCTCTTGCCGAGACGGAGTTCTTCGCGGATGCGCTCAAAGATCAGGACGTTGGAATCGACGCCCATACCGATGGTGAGGATGACGCCGGCGATGCCCGGCAGCGTAAGCGTGGCGTGGCTGAAACCCATGAAGCCCAGCAAAATCACCAGGTTGAGCAGGAGCGCGAGGTCGGCGTTGATGCCGGCGCCGCGGTAGTAGATGAGCATGAAGGCCATGACGGCCAACATGCCGGCGATCGCGGCGACGACGCCCTGGTGGATGCTGGCGGCGCCGAGCGAGGGGCCGACCGTGCGGGTTTCGAGGTACTTGATGGAAGCCGGCAGCGAGCCGGTGCGCAGCATCATGCTGAGGTCCTGGGCCTGCCCCTGCGAGAAGCCGCCGGTGATGCGGCCCTGGTCGCGGATCGCGCCCTCGATGGTGGCGACCTCGCGGACGCGGTTTTCGAGCACAATGGCCATTTGGCCTGTCCCCTTGTTGGCGTCGGTGTATTTGTAGAAGCGGTCGCCGGCTTCGGTGGTCAGCGTGAACCCGATATCGGGACGACCGTTTTCGTCCTGCGAGGGGCTGGCGTCGCGGAAGTCAGGACCCTGGACGATGGCGGCCCGCTTGAGGACCCAGAAGCGATCGGGCGCGCCGGCCTGGCCGGAGCCGGGCAGCAGTTCCTGATCGGGCGGCACCGCGCCGCCCAGGGCGCTGAGTGCCTGCCCTTGGTCGGGGTAGCTGTTGACGACCTCGTGGATTTCGAGCTTCGCCGTGGACTGAATGATGTCTTCGACATGGCCGGCGTCGCTGATGCCCGGAAGCTGGACGAGAATCTGGTTGTCGCCGAGGCCGTACTGTTCGATCACGGGCTCGGAGACGCCGATATTGTCGACGCGCGCGCGGATGGTTTCGATGGACTGCTGGAGGGTGCGGGCCTCGAGATCGTGGATGGCCGCCTGCTTCATGGTCATCGTGAGAGCGCCGTTTCCGCCGGAAGCGACGTCGTAGGCGGAGTATTCATTGGCCCCGATCACGTCACGCACGGCCGAGACCTGGGCGGCCCCGAAGCCGGAAACGGTGATGACCTCGGGGTGCGCCGGGTCGAGCTTGGCGGCTTTGGCGCCGGTCGCGGCCAACGCCGTGTTGAGGCGCTGCACGTCCGTGTCGGTGACCGCGTTGATCGCTTCGGCGACCTGCACCTGGAGGACGAGGTGCGTGCCGCCCTTGAGGTCGAGACCGAGGTGGATGCGATCGGTGAGGGACTGTTTGAGGCCACCATGCGGGATGCCAAAGATCCCGTAGATGAAGATCACCAGTACCGCGACGATGAAGCCTGCTTTTCCGGCCAGATTCTTGCCCATTGCTTCCTTACACCTTTACCTGGCGAACCTCAGCGGCCGAAGCCGCTCTTGCCTTGATGGTTTTTGTGGTATGGCTTACGCCATGACCTTCTCGTGATGTTCGTGCTTCTGGCGGACAAGGTTGCCCGTGATTTTTGGGCCACATCAGAAGCAGGTCTCTCCACTTCGCTGCGCTTCGGTCGAGATGACAGACGGTGAAAGGAGAGGCGCGGACATAGGGCTAGCTTTTGACCACAGCGGCGGCATCGTCGGTAGTGACGGCCGCGATGGCGCTTTT
>CAXTGN010000119.1:9350-11398 GCA_964243455.1 uncultured Acidobacteriaceae bacterium | reverse complement strand
CCAGCCTGCGGCGAACAGGTTCGCCAAGGCGCTTCCAGGTCTCGGCCCAGCGCCGCCAACCGGAGTCGCGGTCGCCATAGGCGCCGCCGACGTGGACCACCATGACGGCCTCGGGCCCGCATTCCATGAGGTCCAGCATCTCGGCCTGCGAATCGAGATCCCACATGCTTTTCTGGGTGAGCTTCTCGTTCTCGGAGTTGAGCACGATGAACTGCGATGGATGAAAGCTCAGCCGCACATCCGCCTCGCGCGCATAGCGGCCAAACCGGGCCAGATCGCTCGCCGACTCCTTCACCATGCTGTGGAACTGCGGCATGTCGGGGTGGGTGGCATAGGGCGCGAGATCGGATCCCATGCGATACATGTGGATGCCGTGCGTGCGCAGGTACCCCAGCACATCACACAGATAGCCGAGCGAGACACGCAGATGGGGGTCCGCCTGCCAACGCCGCGTGTCGCTGGTCTTTAAGCCGCCGGCGCCCATCACCTTGACGGGAAAACCGAGACGCATAGCTTCCTTCGGGAAGGCAAGTTGCGGAAGGCCTTCGAGCGCGGCGCATTGCGACATGGGCGTGGTCAGCATGCGTTCGAGCTCGGCTTCGGCTACGTCCTTCTTCGTTGGCGGCTTAGCCTTTGGCTTCTTTGCTTTCTTTTTGGCAGCTTTTTTGCCAGCCCGCGGGGCGGTGGCGCCAGCTGTGGCATTGCCGCTGGCAGCGTTTGCCTCAATCTTTTTCACCCGCCCCGGCTTCCGTCGCTCTTCCACGATCTCCGCCATTATTCCCCTACCTCCAGCAGTTCCCCCGCACTGTGCTGTGCAACGGCCGGCGCGTCCCCTGCTTCGCTCTCATCCACCACCATCTCCTGGCCAAAGCCGATTTCGCGAATCCAGCGATTCCATACCTTGACCGGCAGCGCGCCACCGCTGGCCTGATTGTGTCCGAGCCCGTAGCTGTTGTCGGCCTCCGGGGGCCTGTGCCGCGCGAGGAATTCGATCAGGTTTACGCCCGCGGGCGCGCGGCCCGAAAAGGTTACCCACCCCGGCCGGTAGCCAGTATTTACGCCGAAGACCACGCTTTTGTTGAAGCGGCCGCGCCACTGCTGCGCGACCAACGGGTGCACCTGGCAGCCGGTGTGCATGCGGATGGCCACCAGGTCGGCACCCAGTTCATCACGCACGGCTTTGGAAAATCTTGGTGGCTGTTTGCGGGCAATTGCGAGAGCCTCGCCGACCTCCTCTTTGGCTCGAAGTAACTCTGCCGTTTCCGGGAAAGCGCCGCTTGTGATCTCCTTCGGGCCATTTGCCTTCATGAGCAACGCGAGCGCTGCGTCCGCTCTGCCCTCGGAGGTCCGCCGGGGAGCATTCAGGAGGCTCGTTGCGTCGCGCAGCGCGCCACCCCCGAAGCGAGCCTTGGCGGCGGTGACCTCAGGAAACGCAGTCTTATCGCCCAGGTCGCTGAGCACGGAGATGCCCGCCAGCCAAAGCCACTCCGCCGCCTTTGCCTCGCCCACAAGCGCCCGCGCACACCACCAGCACAGAAGGCCGCTTGTTGCGATGTCCTTGCCATCGCCGTGCTCTTCGCCGGTTCCGTAGGAGGTGATCAGCGCCGACCCTGCGGGCTGACCTATGGGTCGATGATGATCGATCAGGAGGAGCGGCACACCCGGCAGGATGTCGCCATCGCGGCTCCCGAGATCCGTCACAATCAGGGCGTCCATGCCTTCTCCGGCGGCCCGCGCCTGCAGCCTAGCGCCGATCTCCGTCCCCCAGGCCGACTCGCCCTTGCGCCGGCACTCGCCCTCAACGTCGGCATACCCTGCCTCGCGGAGCGCGCGCAGCAGGAGCGCCCCGGCAGGCAGGCCGTCGCCGTCGAAGTCGCAAACAACATAGAGCCGCGACGCCTTGCCCTTCGGCAGACCCGCAAGCCACGCAACGAACTTCGTCCCGACCTCATCCGCGTACGCCATCAAGGAGATGGATGCGCAGTCCCTCTTCCTTGACATCCGATTCCTATTAGCTCGACCGGAGCGGGACAGCTTTACCGTCCTGC
>CAXTGN010000119.1:8759-9340 GCA_964243455.1 uncultured Acidobacteriaceae bacterium | reverse complement strand
GATGCACCGCACGATGCTGCTGACGAAAAGCAGGATGTTATATGGCGATATAATCCTGAGAGGCTCGTATGCTCACAACAAATCTTCGCAAGGTCGGCGGTTCCGTCATGCTGACGGTCCCCCCAGCCATTCTGGATCTCTTGCACCTGGAGGTCGGGGCCACGGTGGGCCTTGCCGTTGAGGGGGGCCGACTTGTGATCGCCGCCCAACCGAAACCACGGTACACGCTGGCCGAGCTTCTGGATGCCTCCGATGGGAACACGCCCCATACGCAAGAGGAACAAGAGTGGCTAGACGCTCCGGCGGCTGGCGCCGAACTGATATGAACCGAGGGGACATCTACATGGTCTCCCTGGACCCGACCCAAGGACACGAGCAGCGTGGACATGGTCCTGTGCTGGTCATTTCCCCCACGGCCTTCAATCAGCGCACGGCGCTGCCCGTTGTGCTGCCCATCACAAATGGCGGAAACTTCGCTCGGCGGCTCGGGTTCGCTGTCGCGCTTTCCGGCACGCAAACGGCCGGTGTCGTGCGTTGCGACCAGCCGCGTGTTCTCGATCTCAGGGCGCGCGCCGGACACA
>CAXTGN010000119.1:6227-8749 GCA_964243455.1 uncultured Acidobacteriaceae bacterium | reverse complement strand
CGCTCCCGGACCACCTTGTGGACGAGGTCCTCGCAAGAATTGTCACGCTCTTCCAGTAAGGGCACAGTTCCGGGCCGGCGCTCCTCGGCGTGCCACGGCTCCTGCATCGAACTTGACGACGAAAGCCGCAGGAGCCGCCATGCCCGAATATCTAGCCCTCAAACTCGCCGATCTGGGTGTGGATACCAAGAAGACGGTCACCCTTGGCGACGCAAAGATTCTGATCGTCCGTACGGGCGACAGCCCCCTCGGCGCGCCCACGCTGTTCGCCGTGGAAGCGGAATGTCCCCACGCGAAAGCTCCGCTGGAGAAAGGTGCGGTCTGCAACGGTCGCCTCGTCTGCCCATGGCACACCGGCACCTTTGCCCTGGCTACCGGTGCGTTGCTGGAGCCGCCGCCGCTTCGAGACCTGAAGCGCTACCCGGTGCGGCTGGTAGGCGACGACATCCTGGTCGACCCTACACCGATCCCTATGAAAAAGCCGGCACCTACGGGTCAGGGCAAGCATCTCGTCTTCGCGGGCGGCGGCACGGCCACGGCGGCAGCGCTCGCTTATTTGCGCGATCAGAACTTCGCGGGGAAGATCACGGTTATTGAGCCGGAAGCCGAGGAGCCCGTCGACCGCACGCAGCTGACCAAGATGTCGCTGGCCGGCAAGAAAGCCCTCGATACGCTGCCGATTTTCTCGCCGCCAGGCCAGGAAGGCCCCGACAGCCTCGGCACGCTGAGCATCCAGCGGGTGCAAGCGACGGTCCGCAGCCTCCATCGTGAAGACCGCAGCGTGGCCCTGAGCAACGGCGCTACGGTGGGGTACGACGCGCTGCTGCTGGCGACCGGCGGCCGCCCTAAACGCCTAAAGGTCGATGGGGCGGATCTGCCGCATGTTTTTACGATCCGTCATCCCGACGACCTGCGTCGTATGGAGCCGCTGCTCACTCCCGGTGCCCGTGTTGCCGTGGTTGGCGACAGCTTCATTGCGTTTGAGGCCGCCAGCGCCCTTATCCAGCGTGGCCTCCATGTCAGCGTCCTTGCCCACAGCAAGCTCCCGTTCGAGAACAAGTTCGGCCCGGACGCCGCCCAGGCTCTGGTGAGTTTTCACCGCAAGAACGGCACCAACCTCCACACCGAGGTCGAGGTCACGGCCATCTCGCCTGTTGCGGTCACTCTCAGCTCCGGTGCGGAGATCCCCGCCGACCTCGTCATCCTTGCTGTCGGCGTCGAGCCAGTGACCGATTATGCACCGGATTTGCCTGCGGGGGAGAAGGGCGGCTTCGCTGCCGGCCGCAATCTCCGCCTCGCGCCCAATCTCTGGTGCGCCGGCGATATCGCCTCGGTGGACGGCACACGCATTGAGCACTGGCGGCTTGCCGAACAGCATGGCCGCACCGCTGCCGAGGCCATGTTCGCCTATGCGACGGGCAATGCCCACGGTCCTGCCTATC
This sequence comes from uncultured Acidobacteriaceae bacterium, assembly GCA_964243455.1. Classification (GTDB taxonomy): domain Bacteria; phylum Acidobacteriota; class Terriglobia; order Terriglobales; family Acidobacteriaceae; genus Granulicella. The sequence goes on along the minus strand of CAXTGN010000119.1, from coordinate 7,307 downwards.
CCTTCACCGGCGTGCCGTTCTTCTGGACCTTTCACTTCGGTAAACGACTCGGCTACGCCGGCCATGCAGATAGCTGGGACGAGATCGTGGTCGAAGGCGACCCGGAGGCGCTGGAGTTTCTCGCCTATTACGTCAAGGACGGCACGGTGGCCGCGGTGCTGGGGTGTGACCATGACACGGCGATCGCGGCTCTGATGGAACCGCTACGCGCACCGCTGACGCCCGAAGGAGCGAAGGCGATCACGTCCGCTGCAACGGCTTCATAGCTTCCTGCTTGTGAGTGCAGTTGCTGATTGTTCTTCCGTAGTGCAGCGAGAATCTGCTGTTTGCCTACTACGGAGGCAACGGCCCTCCGAGGGACAGCAGATCCCTTCGCTTTGCTACGGGATGACAAGTACTTGATGGCGCGCAACGAGTGGATCGGGTTTCATGATTGCGTGAGGAGGGCCCTTGCGATGCCTGAAGGCTAAGACAGCCCCTATCCCCGTCGCGGACCACCCGGTCCACCCATCCCCACGGGTGCGGGCGTCCCCGTCGGGTCTACGGCGACGATCAGCTCAGCGACATACCCTGCCTCGGGCCGTTTTGCCTCCACGGCCCGCAACCTGGCCACCGAGGCGGCTCCGTGCTGGTCCGCGAAGATACCGTCTTCGGCCTGGGTCGTGCGGTGAATCTGGTGTTTGGCATAGGGCTCGTGGCGCATGAGCTCTGCGGCCAAGTCCTCCGGAAAGAAGACCTGGCCGATGTGTGAGGTATGCCCCTCCACGTAGGTCTTTCCAGCGGCCGAACTCCGACGAGGTACAACCTGCCCACCCTCGCGCACCTTGAAGTGGATGTGGTTGGTGCGGCCCATGTAGAAGCCCGGGAACACCGTCGCAAACTCGACCCGGCCACGTTCGTCGGTGAACTGGATCCCGCGGAGAAACGTCAGCTTATCGGTCTGCTTCATCGGCGGTGGCGGCCCCATGCTTTCCGGTGGTCCCGGCCGATTGCTCGGATGCTGGGGATCGAAGCCGGGAGGCGGTCCGGGCGGGTGACCCGGACGCTTTGGATCGAAGCCGGGCGGAGGGCCACCCGGAC
>CAXTGN010000119.1:0-6217 GCA_964243455.1 uncultured Acidobacteriaceae bacterium | reverse complement strand
TACAAGCCCAGGGCATCGCAGTGCCAGATGTCGATGGCCGCGTTCGGCAGCGGTTTGCAGGTGTGTACATCCAAAACGGCGAGCCGCAGCTGAAGTGGCAGCCCGGGCTTGCTCTCACGGACGTCGGCCCGCAGTAGCTCGTCGGCCACGTAGTAAGGCCCGACCTCCTGCTCGGCGGCGGTGGTGTTGCACACCGGAGCGCCCTGCGCGAAGCCGAGGGCCCAGGCCGCCCGCTGTAGCTCCCATGCGGCGGCTAAGCCCGCACTGTGTTGTAGAAAGGCTCGCCGGCTTACGCCCCGTCTGCTCATCGCACCTCTGCACGGGAAGGTTCCCGCTTTGCGGTGTATGGACGAGTGAATCTACATCGAGATTACAGCTTCAACTAATTCTCTAGTCGATTCCCGGAACTTTCTCACATCTACGCTGCCGGCTCGTTCTCGAAATACAGATACTTGCGCCAGTTTGCATCGGCTGACCCGATCATCCGCATGATGTGGCGGCTGGTGTGGAGCGTGAAGGGACGCGGCTCCCGGAGCAACTTCATCTCCGGAAGTTCGTGCAGCAGGTGATTGCCCTTGCGGCGATTGCAACCCTTGCAACAGGCCACGAGGTTCTCCCATGTGGACAGGCCGCCCCGCGACCGCGGCAGCACATGATCCAGGGTGAGCTCCGCCGCGGGCAAGACCACCTGGCAGTATTGGCAGGTGTTGCGGTCGCGCAGGAGGATGTTTTTGCGGCTCAGCGCACGGGTCTGGTGCGGTATGCGCCGGTACTCCAGCAAGCGGATCACGCTGGGCATCTGCATTACCGCACGATGCGAATGCAGGGTAGTTCCCTGCTCCTCTTCCGTGCGCGCGACGCCCTTCAGCACCAGCACCAGCGCGCGACGGGCCCCGCATATGTTGATTGGCTCATAGCTCGCATTCAACACCAGCACCGGCGTCTGCATGGCCGGTTGCCGAAACACGCCTGCACGGATCTCGATAGCCTCCATCCGCGCCGTTCCCGGCACCGGATGTGTTGTGTGGTGTACCTTGCCGCCCCGCTTCGCCCTTGCCTGCCCAGACTGCATTCCGCCTCCCGTGCCTTGCTCTTGCTTCTCCTGCGTTTCTCGCCTTTGCCCTTGCTATTGTTTTTGTTGTTCCCCGAGCGGGACACCTGCCGCCTGCTTCGACGGTGGGGCATCCCATCGCGCCACACTCAGCTCAACTGCGCGCAAACTTTCCGGCTGTGCGCGGGCTACGGTCGCCACCCACACCTTCAACGCACCCGCGCTGAGCAGAACCTTAGCGCACTCGCGAGCCGTGGCCCCGGTGGTCAGAATGTCGTCGAGGAGGACCACCTCACGCCCGCGCACGGCTTCCGCGTCACCGATGCGAAAGGCACCTTTGAGCCCGCGCCGCCGCTGGCCGGGTCGTTGCGCGTACAGAGCCCGGGTGTCTTTTACCCGAACCAGCGCCTCCGGCCGAAGGTCCAGCTTCCAGGCAGGGCGCAGCTTCCGGAAGCGTCTCAGGGCCGCGCGGCCCAGAAGGTCGGCCTGGTTGAAGCCACGTTGCCGTTCGCGCTCCCGAAACAGCGGAACCGGGACCATCACCAGTTCGCGTGCGGCGTCGCCCTCCAGCTTCAACAGGGCGGTGGCCATCCAATCGCCCAAAACGTGTTCGGCCACGCGTGCCATGCCGCCGAACTTTAGCGTATGGAGCATCTCGCGCATTTCGCTGTCATAGGAACCAAAGCTCACAGCCCTGGCAAAAGGAGGCGGCGCCAACCGGCAGGCCGTACACTCCGTCACGCCCATCGAATCGGCAAACCGCGCCGACTCCATCCCCAGCGCCTCGCCGCATCGGGAGCACAAAAGTTCTTGCTCGCTATCGGCCGCAGAACTTACCCGTCTCACACAGCCATCGCACACGCGAACAGGAGTTAAACCCAGCATCGGGCCGCCACAGATCCGGCAGTCGGAGGGCAGCACCGCATGAAGCACATCAGAAGCAGCCATTCGGGTCACCGCTGCGCAACTTCGCAGGACCCGGGTCACAGCCTGCCAACGATGAGAAATTGCGGCTTCAGAGGCAGGGGAACGTCCAGATGGCGCACTGGGAACAGGGCCAGGTGGCCCTCCACTAACGAGCCGGATTTGCCTTCCGCTCTCGCTGAAGACGCACCTCACTCGCGGCACGCACACCCCTGCTGCTCTACACCTGTGCCGGTGCCAGCAGTATAGCCCTGCGCATGTTCGGGAGCAATCTCACCGTACCGCCGACGGTGCGGGGTGTCGCCAACATGCTGGGTTTCGCTAGGCCCCCCTGCAGCAGGGTCCCCGCGCTATCCTGATAGGGCGTGCCTGCAGCGGTCACATCTCCGGATCTCGAACGTCGTACACGGCTCCGATCGAGCGTCCGGGCCGGAACGTGGTTAAGCGACTACGTCGCGCTTTCGAAGCCGCGCGTCTCGGCCATGGTGCTGCTCACGGCCGCAGGCGGGTTTTATCTCGGCTCACTGGCTTCCGGGATCAGCCCATTTCACATCGGTCTGCTGGAAGCGCTGCTGGGCATTGCGCTCGTCACGGCCGGCTCGTCGGTCCTGAATCAGGCACTTGAGCGCAAGACCGACCGTCGCATGCCCCGGACAGCGTCGCGTCCTATGGCGCTCGGCCGCATTGGCCTGGCTCATGGGCTGGTTCTCGGCTTTGCTCTGATTGTTGGGGGTTCACTCTATCTTGCGCTCACCACCAACGTAATTACCGGTACGCTGACCCTGCTTACCGCGGTCGGCTACGTCGCCATCTACACGCCCCTGAAGCGCATCACGCCGCTGAACACCTTTATTGGAGCGTTTCCCGGTGCGCTTCCTCCGCTAATCGGGTGGACCGCCGCCCGTGGGCTGATCGAATGGCCCGCCGTGGCATTGTTCGCGATCCTGTTTGTCTGGCAGTTCCCGCATTTCATGGCCATCGGGTGGCTGTACCGCTCCGATTACGCACGCGCCGGTATCCGGCTTACGGCCACGGGCACCGATCCGAGCGATGCCGCCCGGTCGTCCTCCCTGCAGGCGCTTTTCTGGGCCATCCTGATGATTCCGGTCAGCCTTTGGCCGACTGCCCTGCACACCACCGGCCTGCCGTACGCAGGCATCGCCATTCTTCTGGATGGCTATTATCTCTGGGCGACCGTTCGCTTCATGCGCATCACCCGGTCGACGGATCCCGCGATCGACCGTGGCCTGGCACGCGGCCTTCTGAAGGTGTCTGTCGTTTATCTGCCGCTGCTTCTGCTGGCGATGGTTCTGAATGCACAAGGGCGTCTGTTGTTCTAGGGGTTACGGGGCTCCGCCACGCGCATCCTAAGATATGGCCGGGCAGACTCGCACGGCGCCGGTTCCCGACCTCGCTTGAAGGCCTACCTTGTCGATGTTTCGCTCAATTCTGCCTCACCTGATGATTGACACCTGGATCTTCGCCGCACTCTCTCTTTGGCGAACGGGGACGACTGCCGTTGGGCTACGGCGCGTACCCGATCTACTTGATCCGGTCTGGGACGTCACACCCACGGGCAGCCCAAGCCTCGTCGCGATCGTCCCGGCCCGCAACGAGGCCGCTACTATCGAGCCTGCGCTTCGATCGCTTCTCTGCCAGGACTACCCGCACCTGCGCGTCCTCGCTGTGGACGACCGATCCACCGATGCGACGCCGGAGATCCTCGACCGTCTTGCCGCGGAACAGCCTGGGCGCCTGACGGTCCTCCACATCGACAATCTGCCCCAAGGCTGGCTGGGCAAGACCCATGCCATGGCCGTAGCCGCCGACTACGCTCAGATCCACAGCAATCCTGACTTCTTCCTGTTTACCGATGCGGACGTTCACTTCACCCCGGACGCTCTGCGCAGGAGCCTTGTCGCGGCCGTAGAGACCGAGGCCGATCACTTTGTGACTCTGCCTACGCCGATTGCAAAGCGGCTCGATGAGGCTGCGTTCCTGAGCTACTTTCAGGTGCTCAGCCTTTTTGCCGTCCGCCTGTGGCGCGTACCGGACCCACGCGCCCTTCGCGACAGTGTCGGCGTGGGCGCGTTTGCCCTCCTGAGGAGCTCGGCATACAAACGCCTGGGTGGCTTTGCGTCCCTGCGTATGGAGATCCTGGAGGATTTGTACCTCGGCCGCCGGGTCAAGGCGCTTGGCCTGCGGCAAAGGACGGCTTTTGGCCGCGACCTCGTCCGGGTCCACTGGGCTCCCGGAGCCTTGGGCCTCATGGGCGTGCTTACGAAGAACATGTTCGCCCTGTTCCGCTTTCGGCTCTGGCTGGTGTGCTTCGTCGCCTTCTGGCTGCTCGTGTTCTCGGTAGGCCCGGTGCTGGCTCTGTTTCTTCCGCAAACCCGGATCGCGGCGGCGCTGATTGTCTTGTGTGCTGCCTACTGTTACCGCCTGATGAGCCGGTACAGCGGTATCTCCGCCTGGACTGTGTTTCTTGCTCCGTTTGCTGGAACACTGCTGACGTTGTCCCTGGTGCGTTCTGCATGGACGACGATTCGGCGGGGCGGTGTGACCTGGCGCGGCACGTTCTACTCCATGATGGAGCTGAAAGAGCACGCTGGCCCCCTGGTTCCACGGCGCAGGACGAAGGCGACCGACCAAAAGCGATCCATTGTTCCGTCCTGATCGGTGGGACTGCAGCGGCCGTGGGGCGGAACTTTGACCCTACGCGCAAAGCGAAACCGCTATGACCCGTCTTCCGGCCCTGACCTGCGGCAACACCTTAGAATGAGGGTAGCGTCATGCCTGCTCTCACTGCGCCCAACCCGAACCTTCGTACGCCACCCTCGGTGATCTGGAGCATTCTCGGCGTCTCCGCCGTGGCTTCACTCTTTCTTGCCTGGCTGGTTTACTACCATCCGCCAACGGACGTGGCCGGTACCCACCTTGCGTTCCTGCCGGCACTGAACGCCGTGCTGAACGGGCTCTGCACGGTGTTTCTGCTGATCGGATTTCGCCACATCCTGCGTCGTGAGGTCATTGGGCACCGCAACAGCATGCTTGGCGCGTTTGCCGTCTCGTCCGTGTTTCTGGTGACGTACATCGTCAACCACGTCCTGCACGGCGATATGCTGTTTCCGCGGTCGCACCCGGTCGCCCGTGAGATCTATCTCTGGATCCTGCTTACGCCGCATATTCTCGCCGCGATCGTCTGCCTGCCGCTCATTCTGATCACCTTCTTCTTCAGCCTGACCGGACGGTTTCCACAGCACAAACAATTAGCCCGCTGGACCTTTCCCATCTGGCTCTATGTCTCCGTTTCGGGCGTCATCGTGTACGCGATGCTTGCCGCTTACCGCTAACTCCTATGCATCAGGACACCCGCAAACTGCTCACCACAGGCTCGATCATCTTCGGAGTCGGCATCCTGTGCGTGATGCTCATGTTCGTCACGTTCGGTGGCGCGGACAGGCAGGGGCCTCACTCCAACGGCGGCTGGTTGATGCTGATTCTGGCCCTCGGTTGCCTGCCCATGGGGTTGCTGATCTCTGGCCTGGGTCTGGCCAAAGTGATCGGCGAACGAACGCGCGACTAGCGTGCCGTTTCGCGTCATTGCACCTGAACTGCCGCCGAACCATTTCCACATCGCTTCGTCTTCTGTATCGTCCTCACGTACAGGAGTTGCCTCGCTTGCGTGTAAATCTCACATGGTCGCCGCTGCTGCTGAGCTTCTTCCTCTGTTGGCTGCTTTCGGCTTCTTCTGTCGTCGCCCAGGCCCGTAGACCGTCAGAAACGGCCGCCGCACCCGCCCCCGCTCAACTGTCTCCACAGGCTGCATACCAGGAAGCCCTGCATCCACTGGAGGTCACCCGCCATAACATTGCCAATTGGTCCGATGTTGAGCTCGCCGCTATGAACGTGGCGATCGCCAAGGCCAAGGCTGCCTGCCAGGCTCGCAAACCGGAGGAGACCCAGATGGCGGACCTGGTCGACCTCGCTCGCCTTTGCTCGCTGGGTCAGGAGTGGGCCGCCGTGGTCGCGGCAGCGTCCCCTTACATCGCCTCGGCGATGCCATCCAAGCCGCTGCTGACAGACGCCTACGTCGCCCAGACCGAGGCCCGGCTTCGCTTGAAGCAGGAGCCCGCTGCCCTCCAGTCGGCCCTGGAGATGCTGAAGGCCGTTCCTTATACCTCCGATGTCGGCGACTGCATCGATGAAGCGCTTGGCTACATGCGGTTTGTTTACACGGGG
>CAXTGN010000118.1:11112-11418 GCA_964243455.1 uncultured Acidobacteriaceae bacterium | reverse complement strand
CAGCAGGGGACAAATCGATCCTGCTGGTGGGTACCAATCTCGGCAGCATCCAGAGGATAACCCTGGGTGATCTCATCTTCCGGCCCGTTCCAGCTCCGGCCCCCGACTCGGCAGAGCCTCCGGCCACGGATGCCCCAGGGGTGCTGCGTCTGGCGCTACCCCTCGATGCAGCCCAGCCGCCCACGCACTCGGGCGACAAGCTGAATGCACAGGTGACCCTGAACGATGGCCGGCGGCTGCCTCTCGCGCTGACGGTGCTGCCGCCACGGCCGGCTGTGTCCGTGATCAGCAAGAACTTCGACGCCA
>CAXTGN010000118.1:5612-11102 GCA_964243455.1 uncultured Acidobacteriaceae bacterium | reverse complement strand
TTCGATCCTGATCACGATCGTGGATGACCTTCCGCTGAACGCGCACCTGACCTTCACCCTGAAGAGCCGGAACGACTTTCCCCGGAACGGCAGGATCGAGATCGAGACGTCGGATGGAACGCTGCGCACTGTCCTGACGCTTGCGCCTTCGGGCGGCTTGGTCCTGCAGGATCCGCATACGATCGTCGCGAGCCTGGATCCGCTGCGATCCTTTGGCCCAAGTGCCTTTGGCGCTCTGAGACTGCGAGCGGTGTTTCCGCCAACGCCAGGGCGAGGCAAACGGGTGGAAGCGGAGACGCCGGTGACCGCTCCGGATGCAGCTCAGGCGGACGGCAGCCAGACGCAGACAGCGGCGGCCAACGTCGCACTCGCTCAGGAGGATCCGACTCGCGAAAGCGATTGGATGGCCCTTGGTACCCTGGTGCGGCTGCCCACCCTGGCGCATCTGCAATGCACGGCCGAAATCACGGCTCCGTGCAGCCTGACGGGGACAAACCTGTTTCTGTTGCAGGCGGTCAGCGCTGATCCGGCGTTCGGTTCTGTCGATCCTGTTCCTGACGGATTCACGGGGAACAGTCTTCCTGTGCCGCATCCGGCCAGTTCAGCGGGCACACTCTTCGTGAAGCTGCGAGACGATCCAGCGCCGATCAACTCGGTAAACGTCCCCACCAGTGCAACGACGACGCAGGCCAGCACGGTACACAACCGGGGTTCGGGCACAAACCATAATTAAGAGGCTCGGCCTGAGCCGAGCTTCTCGATGAACGCGGACGCAGCGCTACGCGACTTCGCGTTGGGGCTCGTCCATATCGGCGGGTTGCAGGCCGCGCTGCACGCGGCTGTTCTTCTGGCCGTATCCGAAGTAACCGACCATCCCGATGAGCAACCAGCCGATCAGACGGATCCAGTTGGCGATGCCCAGTTCCACCATCATGTAGCCGCAGATAATGATGCCCAGGATGGGCACCAGGGGCACCAGGGGAGTTCTGAACGGACGCACACGATCCGGGTCGACACGGCGAAGGACGATCACTGCCGTGCAGACAATGACAAAGGCGAGCAGTGTGCCGATATTTACCATCTTCGAGATCAGGTCGATGGGGGTCACGGAGCCGACGATGGCCGCCAGACACCCGGCGAGGATGGTTCCCTTCCAGGGCGTGCGGAACTTCGGGTGGATCTCCCCAAAGAACTTGCCGGGCAGCAGGCCGTCATTGGCCATGGCGTACAGGATGCGCGACTGGCCCAGCAGCATGACCAGCATCACGCTGGTCAGGCCGGCCAGGGCGCCAAGCACGATGATGTCCGACGCCCAGCCGAGGTTGTGGTCCAGGAAGGCGTGGGCCAGTGGGGCCTCGATGTTGATCTGTGGCCAATACACCATGCCGGTCAGCACGGCGGCGACAGCGATGTACAGCACGGTGCAGATGATCAGCGAGAGGATGATCCCGATCGGGAGGTCGCGCTTGGGATTCTTGGCCTCTTGCGCGGTTGTGGAGACCGCGTCGAAGCCGATGTAGGAGAAGAACACGAGGCCTGCTGCGAGTCCAATGCCGCCAAGCCCGAAGGGCGCGTACGTGTGCCAACTGGTGCCCCAATTGGCCCGATCGACGTAGTGGGTTCCGAGGGCGATCACAAAGAGCACAACGGCGACCTTCAGGACGACGATGCCCGCATTGAAGCGGGCCGATTCCTGGATACCGACGACCAGAATGGTCGTGATGAGGAGAGCGATCAGGAGTGCCGGAAGGTTGAAGCCGAACTCCATGCCGAAGATATGCGGAGCGTTGAGCAAGGCGTGGGCGCGGGCCTGCAGATCGGCCGAGGGAGTCGCGGTGAGCGCCAACACAGCCTCTGAGAAAGCCTTCGATCCTGGAGCAAGGTTGGGATGGGCAGCCAGCACAGTTGTGCGTGCCACCTCGTCGATGCAGTGCCGCACTGCCGTCCAGTGGTCATAAGCGAGCCAGAGAGGAAAGTGGACGTGGAAGATTTGCAGGAACTCGACGAAGTTGTTGGACCAACCGGAGCTGACGGTGCTGGCGCCCATGGCGTACTCCAGGGTCAGATCCCAGCCGATAATCCAGGCGAAGAGCTCGCCGAGCGTTGCATAGGCGTAGGTGTACGCCGAGCCCGCCAGCGGGATCATGGCAGCGAACTCCGCGTAACAGAGTCCGGCGAAGGCGCAGCCCAGGCCAGACAAAACAAAGGCCAGCATCAGCGCGGGACCCGCCTTTTGCGCGCCGATGCCGGAGATCACAAAGATGCCCGCGCCGATCACGGCACCGATGCCCAGCGCCGTGAGTTGAAACGGCCCGAGCGTCCGCTTCAGCGAATGAGAGCCCTCATTCTGAGCCTCGGCCATCAACGCGTCCATGGACTTTTTCGCAAGAAGATTTGCCATTCGCCTGTCCCGTCCTCCTAAAGTTCAGTGGGCACGGCCGGCACCTGCCGACGCGTCCGTAATAGGTACACCGGTACCCCGAGCAGCACCAGCAGCAGCCCAGGCCATGTGTACTGAGGCTTGTATCGCAACAGTACACCACAGATCCAGACGGCCATTCCGATATAGAGCGCTGGCAGAACCGGATAGCCGAACGCCTTGTACGGTCTCGGGATGTCGGGTCGTGTGCGGCGGAGCACAAAGAGAGCCAGGATGGTCAGCACGTAGAAAACCAGCACCGCGAAGATCACGTAATCCAGAAGCTGGCCGTAACTGCCACTTAGGCAGAGCAGGCAGGTCCAGGCCCACTGCAGCCAGAGCGAGTTGCGCGGGACACCTGTCTTCGGGTCCAGCTTGCCGGTAGCTTCAAAGAACAAGCCGTCACGGCTCATGGCGTAGTACACGCGCGCGCCGGCCAGCAGCATGCCATTGACGCAGCCGAAGGTGGAGACCAGGATGGCGCCGGCCATCAGCTTTGCACCCAACCCGGCGAAGGCTGACTCCATCACGGCTGTGGCGACCCGGTCCTCGGAGGCGAACGCGATGCCGCGCCCGGCCAGCGTTGTGGCTTCGGGTGTCCCCATCATGGGCAGCACCGCGAGGTAGACGAAGTTGCAGAGGATGTACAGAAGCAAGACAACGCCCGTGCCAAGGACGAGCGAGAGTGGCAGATTGCGCCTGGGGTTCTGGATCTCTCCTGCCGTGAAGGTGACGTTGTTCCAAGCATCCGAGCTGAATAACGAGCCCACCTGTACGACGGCGATCAGGGTGAAGATACCCACCATCGCGGAGCCACCACCAAGGCCGAAGAACGAGCCAATCTCTACCTTGTGCCGCACTTGCAGGCCTGCGTTGGCGAAGAAGGCAGGACCGAAGTTTGCGGTGCCCGCCAGGGTATTGCGGGCGACCAGACCGACTGCGATCACGCCAAGCAGCGCCAGGACTTTCGCGGTTGTGAAGACATTCTGGACCGCTGCCCCCAGCTTCACGCCGCGAGTGTTGGTGAAGGTCAGCAGTGTGACGATGGCGATGGCGGCGAGATTGGCGGTGTTGAGCCCGATGTTGCCGGTGCCCAAGTGCCAGAGCCAGCGCGATTGGCTGATGTCGGGAAAGAAGACGCCGAGGAACTTACCAAATGCCACACCGACGGCCGCGATGGTGCCTGTCTGGATGACGAGGAACAGGGTCCAGCCATACAGGAAGCCCCAGATGGGCCCAAGGCCTTCGCGTAGATACACATATTGTCCGCCAGCCCTGGGCATCATGGCTGCGAGCTCGCCGTAGCTGAGCGCGCCGATGATTGTCATGGCGGCCGTAACGAGCCAGGCCGCGATGAGCAGGGCGGGCGATGCCAGCGTGCGGCTCATGTCGGCGGGCACGATGAAGATGCCCGAGCCGATCATCGATCCCATGACGATGGCCGTTGCCGAGAACAGACCGAGGCCTTGCACAAGGCGACCGTCACCTGCGTGTGAGCTGCCCGATTCCATGTCAGTCGCCACCGCTGCCGGGGAGGACTGCGGGCTGATCTCTTGCTGTGCCAAGCGCCTTGGACCTACGTTCCGCGCAACGTGGAAAGCAAATGAAGCTGCGCTCAGGGTGGATGAATAGAACGTTACCGCAGACGTCGAAGAAAGTCTCCCATGACCGCGGCAACGCTCTCCCCGTCGGCGAAGAGCTCTCCGATGACGGCGACCGAATCCGCCCCCGCCTCGATCACCTTCGCCGCATTGCACCGCGTAATGCCCCCTATAGCGACGAGCGGCTTGCGGGTAAGCGCACGGGCGCGCCGGACGCCTTCAAGGCCAACAACTGGCTCGGCGTCCGTTTTGCTGGCCGTCCCAAACACGGGACCGATGGCCACGTAATCTGTCGGTGCCTGGTCCGCCGCGATGACCTGTGCGTCGTTGTGGGTGGATTGCCCTACGAGCAAGGAGCGGTCGCGAAAGACGGCACGCGCGGCCGCAGGCGGCAGGTCTTTATGGCCCAAGTGGACCGCCGTCCAGCCAGCCAGGAGCGCCAGGTCGGCGCGATCGTTCATCACGGCGAGACACCCTGTCCCTTCCAGAAGCCGAGAGATGGCTGCTGCCTGTTCCAGGATCTCCTGGGGCGAGCCGTTCTTGTTCCGCAACTGCAGGATCTTCGTCCCACCGTCCAGGAGCTCCTGCGTGAAGGTTGCTACATCCAGGCCCCGGGCAGTCAAGGTCCCTACATCGACCAGGGGATATACCCGCGGCAGCTTCAACGCGGCATGTCCCGATGTGCCGCCTTGGCTCGATAGCCGGCAGCGCCCAGACGTTTCTTGAGCTCCTCGGTGATCATCACCGACCGGTGCTGCCCGCCGGTGCAGCCGATCCCGATGGTGAGATAGCTCTTGCCTTCCTTGATGTAGTGGGGCAGCAGAAACGTCAGCAGATCGGTCACTTTGTCCAGGAACTCCCGCGTTTGCGGAAAGGAGCGCACGTACTTCGCCACACGCGGGTGCTTGCCCGTGAGCTTGCGGAACTCGGGGATGAAGTGGGGGTTGGGGAGGAAGCGCACATCGAAGACCAGATCGGCCTCGGCCGGCACACCGTTCTTGAAGCCGAAGCTGGTGACGGCGATGGTCAGGTTTTGATCGCTCGGTCCCTGCGCAAGGCCGAACTGAGCCTGCAGATGGGCTCTAAGTTCATGGACGTTGAACTTGGAGGTATCGAGCAGAATGTCGGCGACGTTGCGGATCGGGTCCAGCCGCTTCCGCTCCGCACGAATCGAGGAGACCACCGTTTCCCCGCGCCCGAGGGGATGCGGCCGCCGCGTCTCCGAAAAGCGCCGAACGATGACGTCCTCGCTGGCCTCGAGGAAGACCACCCGCGTGGGCAACGCCGCCCGCACCTGCTTGAGAATCGTGGGAAAGCGGTCGAGCCGGCTGCCTTCGCGCACGTCCACCACCAACGCGGCGCGCTCGATCTCGGCAGATCTGGCCACCAGATCCGCGAAGCGCGAGATCAGCTCCAACGGGAGGTTATCGACGGAGTAGAAGCCCAGATCTTCGAAGGTCTTCAGTGCAG
>CAXTGN010000118.1:4385-5602 GCA_964243455.1 uncultured Acidobacteriaceae bacterium | reverse complement strand
CTTGCCGGACCCGGACATCCCGGTCACGATCACCAACTCGCGCGGGTTTTCCTCCACGCGGGGCGAGGTGGGAGTGGACTTCGCTTCGGCTTTCGTCTTTGTGCGTTTTTGTGCGGCCGGTCGGCGGGTCGCCATACGCTCGATCCTATATCCGACAGGGACGTTCCGGTTCCCTCGTCAAAGAAGAAAGGCTCGGCAAGCCGTGCCCTTCCTGTTTCGGGACGCCGTTTGTTTACTGGGCATTCAGTACGGGTGTAATGCCACGGTCTTCCGCATCCTCGGTGACCACGGGTTTGGAGTGGTCCCTGATGGTTTGTCCGCGCTGGTTATGCTTCACAGCCTGCTGCTCTACCCTGCGGAGGGCATCATGCAGCGCCTGATCCATATCGGTTCCCTCGCACTTGGCCACAAGGTCGCCATTGGGGATGATGAGTTCCACATCAGCCAGCTTGCGATAGCTTTCCTCGGTCAGAATGACCCGGGCGCTCACCGCGTTGCCGGCTATTTGAACGATGCGCTCGAGGTATTCGGTTGCGTGGGCTCTCTGCTTGGCCGTAACGGTGTAGTGCCGGCCAACGAACTCAATATGCATGAGATCTCCTCCGCCTTGTTACGATGCCGTTACCGCTGACGGCGTTGATGGGTGCTTGGAATCCCCATGTCTTCGCGGTACTTGGCCACGGTGCGCCGCGTGACCTGAATTCCCTGTCGCTGGAGCTCTGCGGCGAGGACGTCATCGGTAAACGGTTTGGCAGGGTTCTCGTCTTCGATGAGCTTTTTCACCTTGCGCTTGAGCAGGGGAAGAGGCAGATCGCCGCCCTCGGGCCCGTTCACCGCCTCCGAGAAGAAGAAGCGGAGCTCATAGACGCCCTGGGGTGTGTGGACATATTTGTTCGAGACGGCACGACTGACGGTCGAGGCATGGACGCCAATCTCGTCGGCGACCTCTTTGATCATCATCGGGCGCAGACCTTCCACGCCCCGGTCCAGGAACTCCCGCTGCCGGCGCAGAATGACCTCGCACGTGCGCACGATGGTCGCCTTTCGCTGCTCCAGGTTCCGAAGCAGCTGGATGGCTGACCGGTAGCGCTCCTTTACGTACTCGCGAACCTCACGCTCCATGCGGCGCTCGATCATCATGCGGCGGTACTCATGGTTGAGCCGCAGCGCAGGGAGATCTTCGTAGTTCATCTCGACCACCCAATCGTCGTCCCGCT
>CAXTGN010000118.1:2546-4375 GCA_964243455.1 uncultured Acidobacteriaceae bacterium | reverse complement strand
AATGGATCGAGTCATGGACTGGTTGAAGCGGGCTCCCGGCCGGGGGTCCAGCTTTCGAATCACCTCCGCGGCGATCTCCACCTCCCCCAGCGGGCGGCGGCACATTCGGGAAAGCTCGCGCAGATCTCTGCGCTGCAGCAGCGAGAGGTGATTCTGGACGACGGCTTCCGCAACCTCAAACAAAGCGCGATCCTTTTCGCTGCTCCGGCCTCCACGCAGTTGCGCCTCGCGCATGGAGCGCAGCTGGGTCACGAGGCACTCGCCGAGATCGCGGGAGCCAACTCCCAGGGGATCCAGTCCGCGTAAGACGCCCTTGGCCGCCTCCAGACACCGGAACGCATCCGCCTCCGTCGCCCAGGCTTGCCCCCTGCCCAGATCCAGCAGTTCTTCATCGGTGGCCTTGAGGTAGCCGTCCTCGTCCAGGTTGCCGATCATCAGTTGCAGGGTTGAACGCAGAGCGGGGCTGAGATCCATGGATCCGAGCTGCCAGAAGAGGTGGTCCGCGAGTGAGTTGGGAGCAGCCAGGAACTGTTCAAAGGAGGGCTTGTCGTACTCCTCAAAGGTGGAGGGCGACTTATACCCCGGATCCAGGTAATCCTGGAAGTACGTACCGAAATCGACCTCTTCGAAGGGGTCCTTCTCTTCGCGCTTTTCGCGCTCGCCTTCCGCAGCGACCGCCTCCACGCTCCGTTCCCGATCCCCTTCGCGGCCGGAACGCTCTTCCAGAGGCTCTACGGTCGCATCGATCTCCTCGAGCACCGGATTTTCAATCAGTTCGTTATTGATCATGTCCCTGAGCTCGAGATTATTGAGCGCAAGGACACTCACCATCTGCACCAGTCCCGGGGTGAGCACCTGGCGTTGGGTGAGCTTTACATTCAGTCTGGTCTGCAACAACGTCCGTGACTCCGGATACCGTTCCCTTTATGCGTGCTGAGACGCGCATGCCGCCCCGTTACGGGTTTTAGAGCGTGCCTCAAGTTTACTCCGCTTTTTCTTTGTCTACATGCAACGAAAGCGGAGTTTGGGCACCAAATTGCATACATGTCATCGGACGAGCGGGGCGAGTCGTTCCGGGGATGGCCAGCTTCCGCTGATCTAGGAGCCACCGTCTTTGAGGCCGTTGTCGGTCCCTAGCCGCACATCCGTACCCAGGGAGAAGTTCTCACCCAGGTAGATCCGTTTCACTTCCGGGTCTCTACCCAGGGCGCCCGGGGTCCCTGTCCGGAAGATCTTGCCATCATTGATGATGTAGGCGCGCTCGGTGACGCTCAGCGTTTCCCTCACGTTGTGGTCCGTGATCAGGATGCCGATGCCTTGAGCTTTGAGATCGAAGATGATCTGCTGAATTTCCAGAACGGCAATGGGATCGATGCCTGAGAACGGCTCATCCAGCAGGATAAAGGAAGGTTCGATGGCGAGGCAGCGGGCGATCTCCACGCGGCGCCGTTCCCCGCCCGACAGCGCAAACCCCTGTGTTTTCCGCACGTGGCCCAAGCTCAGTTGCGCGATCAGCGTCTCGGTCCGTTGGCGCCTTTGCTGCCAGGTGCCGTGCTGCGTTTCCATCACGGCGAGGATGTTGTCTTCGACTGTGAGTTTGCGGAAAACGGAAGGCTCCTGCGGCAGATAGCTGATGCCGTGCTCTCGCGCCCGAAGATACATAGGGGTCCGGGTGATGTCCGCGCCGTCCACGACGATGCGCCCCAGGTCGGGCCGGACCAGGCCCACAATCATGTAGAAAGTGGTCGTCTTGCCGGCACCATTCGGCCCCAGGAGACCGACCACTTCACCTTGACGGATCTCCAGGCTGACGCCGCGGACGACCTGAC
>CAXTGN010000118.1:0-2536 GCA_964243455.1 uncultured Acidobacteriaceae bacterium | reverse complement strand
GGCCGCCGTATGCCTTTCCGATCTCCTCTGTGGCTAACGTTCGCATGGATGAGCTGTGGGGGACCTACTGCTTCAGGTCCGTCTCCGTGTGTACCCTTGCCGGGCCGGTCGCCTTGGCATCGCCCTTGGCGCCTGCCACCACGATCGTACTATCCGCGCCGCGGAACAGCAGCGTCGCCCCGGTGACAGCACTCCCCCCCTCGCCGGTTACCCGCGGCGGCTTGGCGGCCGTTCCTGTCAGGGCGAAGCTGTCCGTAGAGGCCGTATAGGTGAGCTGCTCACCCGTTCCCGTCCGCCCCGGCTGCTGCAGCCGCACATCCCCCAGCATCACGAGACGGTCCAGGCTGCCGCTGAAATCGGGGCCGGATATCTTTGGTTCCGCAGCTTTGCCCGTGGACGCGAGGGGAGCCGTCCCACTGCCAGCGACTCCCTTCAACAGAGCCACCGCACGTTCGGCCGTGGCATCGCCCATAGCGCCGGTCATCAGAACTCCGCCGGTGAAGATCGCCTCACCATGCGATTCGTCGTAGTCCAGATAGGCCGAGGTCACGGCGACCGTGTTGCGCTCCGCTTCCGGCACACTCTCCCCTGCTATGCCGCTGCCACCCGGACGACCGAACGCCGTGGCGGCTTTGCCGGGGGGCTTGGCAGGGGGCTTGGCAGGTGTTCGGGAAGCAGCCGGTCCGTCCTGTTTGCCGACGGCCGCTTCCCCCTTTCCACTTGTTGCGAAGACGGCGTGGATGCGATCGTCCGACCCTGCTGGCCGAGCCATCATCGCGTGCGTTTTTCCGTTCAGCACGATCTCGGCGGCCTGCACCTGGGAGCCACCTTGCCAGAGCTGTACCGGGCGGGCGGGCTCGCCGTAGAACTCGGAAAGGGCTTCGGCGTGCAGCAGGCGTGCCCGGCTCGCGAGGATATGCGTCACCGGGGCTCCGCTCCCCCCTACGGTGGAAGCAACGACAGCGCCGTTTCCTTCGGCATCTCCACTGCCCCCATGCAGGACGATCTGCGTGGCGGCCAGCTCTCCTTGGGGCTGCTGGACGAGGGCACTTTCTCCGGGCAGACCGGTCAGCGTCAGGGTCGATTCCGCAGAGGTGTATACCGCTTTGGCGGCGTGAGCCGTGGTGAGGTCCGGGCTGGTCGTTGTTGTCTCCGTCTTCGGCATGGCCCAGCTTTGAACCACAACATGCCCCGTCTGCACGGCGGAGGAGACCTGCTCCTGTTCCGGCGGTCCTACGTGGGTTCCTCGCTGAGCGAAGGTGATCTCCAGAGTCTCGCCGGTGCTCCTTTGTCGCCCGCCGTCGGCGGCATGCTGCTCCAGGTGCGTGTTTCCGGTCCCGCTCAAGGTCTGCGCCACAGCTCTGCCCATCGGTCCAACGCCGAACTGCGCGATGAGTTCATCGCCACCGACTGCCGTTTCCGTTGCACCCTGGCCCTTGGTTAAAGACTGACTGGTGGACTCGACTTCCGCTCCGCCGGTAAGCCTGACGCGACGCAGAACGGGATGCCTGGCCTTCTCCGGGGCAAAGGTCGCGACGGCCTCTTCGGCGTGCATTTGCCGATGGTCTGCGCCCCCTGCCTGCCCCGCTCGCGCATCCCCGTAGCTCACCGCTCCGTCCGCAGTCATCCCGTTCAGTTCGCCTGCGCTGTCCCAGTCCACGTCGAGTGTGTGCGCGCTTCCGTTTGCGGGCCTTTCCGCGTCCGTATCGGAAAAGGCCACGCCGTCAGCAAAGTGCGCGTGCTGCGGACGATCCTCTTTGCCAAACACGGCACTGAGCTGGGGCGCGGTGAGTCTCTGTGTCCCGGCGTGCATTTCCAGAGCTCCATCAGCGTCAGCGGCACTTAACGAGCCATCTTTGTGCAGATGAAACAGCGCATGGGCCGCCCGCGCGCCACGATCGCCTGAAGTCAGTACAGGCCCGGTCAGGTCAGCGGTTTCTTCCACCCGATCCAGTTCGGCATGCGCAGCCGTTACGACGAAGGGCGCTTTCTTAAGCTGCCCCGACATCGTCACATTGGCCAGTAAGCGCACCTGACTGTGCTCGGAATCGAACTCCGCGCCGCGCGACGTGCAGGTGATGCCACGGTAGCGGAACTCGGTGGGCTCGCCCGTGGCCGCCAGGCCCAACTTCCGCATGTAGACCAGACCGCTGGTACGCACATGGATAACAGCGGGATCGGCTGAGGCCTGGTCCTCGCGATCGAAGCCCAGATCGGGCCGCGATCCCGCAAGGGGGGCCTTGCCGCCGGGTTCCGGCGCCTGGAGATCCATGTGGACCTCACCCAGGGCCCGCGCCACGCCCTGGTCCTGGTCATATTCGAACTCGCTCCCGTAGATGCGGTCGTCACGGCCCTTTTCGCGCCCATACAGGATCAGCACCGCGTCGTGGAGAGCCCATTTGTTGTTGTCGATGGGGGTCGCCCTAGAGGCATGTACGGTGAAAACGGTCCGGCCTTTACTCGACTGCGACCAGGTGATGCCGTTGCTCTCGCGCCGCAGGTTGACGCCATTGCGCGCCAGGATGTGCTGCCAGAT